>JAYVXL010000764.1:0-11609 GCA_043785185.1 Myxococcales bacterium | reverse complement strand
GCGGCGCGCGAGGATGGTGTGCTCGCCGGCCTCGAGCGGCACCTCGAGCGGCGGGTTGCCGCGCACCTGGCCGTCGACGGAGATCGTCGCGCCCGGCGGCTCCACCGTCACGAGGACGAGGCCCGACGTCGCCTTACGGAGCATCGCGCACTCGATGCGCGTCTCCTTGTTGCCCGGCAGCTTCAGGCTGCGCCTGTCCTCGCGGTAGCCCTCGGCCTCGATGCGGACGGCCGCCACCTCCGCGGAAGCGTTGACGGGTGTGCGCGCGAGCGGCGCTTCGCCGACGACGTTCGCCCCGAGAAAGACGCGCGCGCCCGGTACGGCGCACGCGACGGTGAGGTACGCGACCTTCGCCTGCGCCTCGGCGTGGAGCTTGTCGAACTGGGCGCGCGCGCGCACCTCCGGCGTGGCACGCCGACCGAACTCCTCGAGTGACACGAGCGCCTCGACGTTGAGGTTGAGGAGCCCCTGCGCGCGGCCGATGTTGTAGAACAAAGTAGCGTCGTTCGGCGTCTCCTTGAGCGCCGCCTGGTAGTCGGCGAGCGCCGCGGCGAACTCGTACGCGTCCATCTTGTCGTTGCCGCTCTTCTTCAGAGCGGCGGCGGTCATCTCGTCGGCACGCGCGCGGGTCGCGAGCGCGACGCAAGCCAAGCCGACCATGAGCGCGGCGCGAGCCGAAAAACGCATCGAGATCGAACCTACCACGCGGGCGCGGAGGCGTCGCGAGGGTGCGCCTGCACGCGACGCACCCTAGGGGAGGAAGAGCGGCGGCTTCATGGTGGCGGTGGCGGCCGCGGTCGCCGTCGGGGCCGTCGGAGGCGGCGGCGTGACGGTGCCGTTCGTCGGGCGCGCGACGGGCCGAGCCACCGGCTTGGGAGCGAGCCCCGGATGGACGAGAGCGCTCGCGACCGGCGCGCTCACGGCGAGCGACGGCGGCGGCGTGGTCGCGCCCGCGCTGAGCGTCGAGTCCGGCGGCTTCGGCGGCGCCGCGGCGATTGGCGTCGGGTCACTCGGCGTTGGGCGCGCGCCGGCGGGCGCGGCCTTGCCGTCCGCCCTCCGCGACGCGACGGTGAACGCGACCGACACGCCCGCGACAGCCGCCAGCAGCGCGGCGCCGAAGAGCACGTACGGCGGCTTCGCGCGGCGCGACGAGCCCGTCGCCCATCCGAACGACTTGGGGCGCGACGGCGCAGGCAGCCGCGCGAATGGCTCTGCGTTCTGCGTGGTCCGCGTCTTGTAGCTCAGGACCGTCGCGGCGTTCGCGAGCTCCGGGTCCGAGCCCGCTGCGATCAAGTCCGGCCGCGCGCCCGCGGCCGCGCGCCGCGCGCTCTCGAGCGAGACGCGCCCGAGGTCGCCGACGGACGGGCAGACGTCGGTGAGCGCCGTCGCGAGCTCGCGCACGCCCGCGAACCGCTCGTCGACCTTCTTCGCGAGCGCGCGCTCGATCGCCGCCTGGATGCCGGCGGGCACGTCGCCGCGAAACTCGCTGAGCGGCGGCGGCGGATCGGTCACGATGGCCGCCGCCACCGATGGCGCGCTGCCGACCCACGGCGGACGCCCGGAGAGCAGCTCGTACAAGATGATGCCGAGCGCCCATACGTCGGTGCGCGCGTCGACCGTCCGCGCCGACCGGACCTGCTCGGGCGACATGTACAGCGGCGTCCCGACGGTCAGCTCGGTCGACGTCAGCTTCGAGGCCTCGTCGAGGATCTTCGAGATGCCGAAGTCGAGGATCTTGACGACGCGCCGATCTCCCTCGTCGCAGAGGAAGAGGTTCGACGGTTTCAGGTCGCGGTGGACGACGCCGATGTCGTGCGCCTCGGCCATGCCGCGGCAGGCTTGAAGGACGTAGTCGACCGCCTCGTCGACGGGGAACACCCGGCGTCGCTCGAGCTCGCACTGCAGGTCGCGGCCCTCCAGGTACTCCATGACCATGTACGGCAGATGATCGGCGGTGATGACGACGTCGAGGACGCGCGCGGCGTGGCGGCCGTTGAGGCGGCACGCCGCGCGCGCCTCACGGTCGAAGCGCGACAGCACGTCGGCCGTTCGCGCGGCGGAGGGCTTCAGGACCTTGATCGCGACCCGCTGGCCCATCCGCAAGTGGGTCGCCTCGAAGACGACGCCCATGCCTCCCTCGCCGAGGGCGCGGACCACGCGGTACTTGCCGTCGATCACGTCCCCGATCTTCGGGACGCCAGAGTCGAGCACTGCCGCGGTCACGGCCACAGCGTATCGCCCGTTGGCGACGGCCGCGCCGGCAAAATTTCGCGGGAGCCGCGCGCCATGCGGCGCGCGCGCGGCGATCGCGAGGTAGGTCGGTGTGGGGTTAGGCTCCGCACCGGCGAAACGCGAGACGCGAAACGCGAAACCAGACACGCTCGGAACCGCGCCCCGCGCGCTCCGTCGTTCGGAGGGTATAGGATGGTCGGTCGGATGGTCCCCGCGCCCGAGCTCGGTCCCCCTGCGCCGCTCGACACCCAGCGTGTCGAGTGCGTGCACGCCGATCGCTGCGGCGGCTGCCCGATCATCGCGCTGCCGTACGGCGAGCAGCTCGCGCTCAAGCGCGGGCGCGTCGTGCAGTCCGTCGCGCGGTACCCGGCGCTCGAGCTCGTGTACACCGAGCCCGTCGCGCCGGCGCAGCCGATCGTGGGGTATCGCACGCGCGCGAAGCTCATCGTCGCGTCCGGACCGCGCGTCGGTCTGTTCGCGAAGGGGGGCGGGCATCAGGTCGTCGACATCCCGACGTGCCGCGTGCTCTCGCCGGTGCTCGCGCGCGTGGCGGCGACGCTGCGCGCCGGCGCGGCGACCGAAGGCGGGCTGCTCGCGCCGTTCGACCCGAGCGGGGGCGGCGCGCTGCGCGCTCTCGACCTGCGCGAGGTGCGGACCGACACCGGCGCGCGGGTCCTCGTCACGCTCGTCGTGCAACGCGCGCGCGCGCCGGAGCTCCCGGCGCTGCGCGCGGCCGCGGAGGCGCTCGCGGCGACGATGCCGGACGTCGCCGGCGTGGCCGTGAACTTCCACGACGGCGAGGCGCCGCAGATCCTCGGGAGCGAGACAGCGCATTTGTTCGGCGACGCGTCGCTGCCCGACAAGCTCGGCGCGTCGGTGCATCTCGCCACGTTCGGCTCGTTCGTGCAGGCGCACCGCGGCCAGGCCGAGCGCATCCACCAGATGCTCGCCGAGAGCACCGGCGTCGCGCGCGCGGCGGCGCAAGGCCGGCGCGCGCGCGTGCTCGACCTCTACGGCGGCAGCGGCGCCATCGCCCTGGCGCTCGGCGTCGCGGGCGCGGACGTGCACTTGGTCGAGTCGTTCGGCCCGGCCGTCGAGCAGGCGCGCGCGGCGGCGCGCTCGCAGGACCTGAAGCTCACCGCCGACCACGCCGACGCGGCCACCGCGCTGCGCGCGATCCTCGAGCGCGGCGAAAAGTTCGACGCCGCCGTCGTCAACCCGCCGCGCCGCGGGATGAGCGCGCTCGCGCGCGAGTGGCTCGCGCGCTTCGACCTCACGGTGCTCGCGTACGTCTCGTGCGATCCCGACACGCTCGCGCGCGACCTCGACCACCTCGCGCGCCTCGGCTACTCGACCGCGTCGCTGCGGCCGCTCGACATGATCCCGCTGACCGACGAGGTCGAGACCGTCGCCGTCCTGCGCCGCGGCCCGCTCCCGACGCCGCGCGTCGCGTACGAGGACGAGGAGATCCTCATCGTCGACAAGAGCCCGCACGAGCCGACGGCGCCGCAGCCGGAGTACGCGGGCTCGCTGCAGGCGCGCGCGCGCAGGCTCCCGGGCGCGGCGGACGCGGTGCCCGCGTATCGCCTCGACGCGGGCACGAGCGGCCTCGTCCTGTTCGTGCGGCGACCGGAGCAGCTCGAGAAGTGGACGGCGGCGCTCGCCTCCTCTGCGGCGCGCCGCATCTACGTCGCGGCGACGCGCGGCGTCACCCCCTCGAAGGGCGCCATCACGCGCGAGCTCCGCGAGGACGGCAAGCTCTTGCCGGCGCGCACGCGCTACCGGCGCCTGGCGGTCGCCAGCGGCCACAGTGTCCTGCGCGTCATTCCCGAGCAAGGGCGCACGCACCAGATCCGCCGCCACCTCGCGGCGATTGGCCACCCCGTGCTCGGCGACGATCGCTACGGCCACGGCCCGACCAACCGCTTCTTCGAAGAGAAGAACGGCCTCGACCGCGCGTTCCTCCACTGCGTGCGCATCGAGCTCGACTACCCCGGCGCCGCCACCCGTCTCATCGTGGAGGCGCCGCTCCCGGGGGATCTTCGCGGCGTGCTCGAGCGCACGAGCGGACCGGGCACGCTCCGCTTCCTCGATCACAAGAACGCGCTCGGGACGAGCACCTCCAGCTTCCCGCCGCCGCCGGACTCGCAGCCCGACGCGCTGCACGAACGCGGCAGCACACCGTCCGCCGACGCGAGCAGCGGCGCCACGATTCGCCCGGAGATGAGCGGCGACGACGACGACAGCGGCTCGAGCCTGGCATGATCCAGCTCGGCTCGCCCGCCCCCACGCGCGCGCCGCGGCTCGAGAGCGCGCGCCTCGTGCTCGCCGGTCACACGCTCGCGGACCTGGGCGACTGCACGGCGATGTGGGGCGATCCGATCGTGACGCGCCACATCGGCGGGCGGCCGTTTACGCCCGAGGAGGTGTGGGGGCGGCTGCACCGCTACATCGGTCATTGGGCGCTCCTCGGCTTCGGCTACTGGGCGCTGCGCGAGAAAGCGACGGGGCGCTACGTCGGCGAGCTCGGGTTCGCCGACTTCCGGCGGCCGATCAGCCCGCCCTTCGGGGACACGCCCGAGGCGGGCTGGACACTCGCGCCGTGGGCGCACGGCAAGGGGCTCGCGACCGAGGGGATGCTCGCCGCGCTCCGGTGGGCGGACGCGAGCTTCGGCCACCGCGCGACGGGCTGCATGATCCATCCGGAGAACGCGGCGTCGCTTCGCGTCGCGGAGAGGTGCGGCTACACGCAGAACGCGAGCGCCGTCTACCACGGCGAGCCGAGCCTCATCTTTCGCCGCGAGCCGAACGCGGCCTCGTCTAGCGCGGCCGGTCCGACGCCCATCGTCCGGTAGCGCCCTCGTTCGGCGCCGCCACCCCACGGCCGCGCGACGACGCCGACGGCGAGAACGACAGCACGGTTGCGCGCGTCTTACTTGCTCGCGCGGCGGAACACGAGGCGACCCTTCTTCGGATCGTTCATCGCCAAGGTCTGGGCGTCCACGAGCTCGAAGCGCATGACGGTGCCCTCCACGATCGGGCGCTTCTGCGCGTGGACGCCGGTGGCCGGGCCGAGCGTCCGGCCGGTCGCGCCTTTGGCGCCGTCGCTCGTCAGCGCGATCGGCACTTGGTGATAGACGACGGGCTTGCCCTCATCGTCGCCGTACGAGATCCACGTGACGCGCCCCTGCGCGTCCTTCTCGAAGCGCACGCCCTCCTTGGCCGCCTCCGCCGCGACGGCGGCGACGCACGCCTGCGCCTTCGCCGCGTCGCCCGCCGATTCGGCGGCGCACTTGGACTTGAGCCCGGCGTACACGTCGGACTCCACGAGGACGAACGGGTACGCCCCGGAGAGCTCCACGGCCGCAGTGTCCGCCGAGGTGCTCGCCACCGCAACGGCGGGCTGCGACTCCGGCGACGAGGCGCACGCGGCGAGAACGAGGGTGGTGGCGACGGTCGTGACGAGGGCGACGGCGAGGGTGTGGCGGGACGAGTTCATGGGGCTCCTTCTTTTCGTGGGCAGTTCGTCCGAAGAGACGCGCGTCGCGGCGGCGTGTGACGAGAAAATCACGCGGCTCACGCCTGACGCATCGCACCTAGCTCGCGGCACAGATCGTCGATGAGCGCGTCCAGCTCCGCGGCGCGGCCCTCCGGCGACGCCAGCGTGAGCTCGCCGCCGCGCTCGGCGAACACCTGCGCGAGCCCCTCGCTCGCCTCGACGATGCCCTTCAGGAACACGACGTCTTTGGTCCGCACGACGATTCTGCGCGTGACCATGCCGGGACCGACCAACGGGGGCACGCTCTTCTTGCTCACGCGCTCATGCTCTCACGCCTTCACGACAGCGGATCGACGACGTCGTCGCGGCGAGCGCGCTTCTCGCGCAAGCGCGCCTGCGTGTACTCGACGAGGCGCTCCGCGTACGACTCGAACGGCGGGCACGCGACGCCGGCGCTGGCGAGCAACGCGTCGGCGTTCGCGGTGTCGTAGCGCACGGGCGTCGCGATGGCGTCGAGGAGCGCGCGCGGGCTCCGCGCGAAGCGCTCGATGCCGGGTGTCCGCAGGAGCGCCTTGGTGATGCTCGCGGGGATGAAGCCGCGCGGCATGCGGCGCCCGCCGGCCTGCGACACCAGCTCGAAGCAGCGACGCACGGTGAGCTCGGTTTTGTCGGCGAGGTGGAACGTGCGCCCCGGCGCGCCCGGGTGCCGTCCGAGCGCGCGCGCGGCGCGGACGACGTAGTCGATCGGCACGAGGTGCAGGAGCGCGTCGCCGCGGCCGAGGAGCGGGAACGTAAAATCCGCGGGCGACGTGACGACGAGCAGGACGAGGATGTACGGCCCGTCGAGGCGGTCGATCTCGCCGGTGCGCGAGTCGCCGACCACCATCGTGGGGCGGAGCACGCAGATGGGGAGGTCCCGCATGCGCGCGCGCATCATCTTCTCGGCGCGCGCCTTCGTCTCTTCGACGACGTTGCGGAACCCTTGGCCGGCCGCGAGATCGTCCTCGCGGACCGTGCCGGCGCGATCGCCCGAGACGCTCGCCGTCGAGTGGAAGACGAGGCAACGAAGCGTCGCGCACGCCTCGGCGAGCTCCAGGATCTCGCGCGCGCCGCCGACGTTGACGTGCTCGGCGGTGGCGCGGTCGGTGCCCGCGTACGAGACCTGCGCGGCGTGATGGATGCGATCGATCTCGCGCGCGAGGCTGCGAAATTCGGCGCCGCTCAGGCCGAGGTCCATCGACGCGGCGTCGCCGTCGACGAGGTTCACGCGCTGGCGCGCCTCGAGGGGGAGCTCGTCCTTCGCGCTCTCGGCCTCGGCCGCGAACTTGGCGCGCACGACGGCGTGGACGAGCGTGCGCTCTGGGCCGCGCACGAGCTCTTCGCACATCTTACGCGCGGCGAACGAGGGGTAGCCCGTCAGAAGGACGACTTCGTCGTAGCCGGGGCGCGCCATCGGTGTCCGGTGTACCAGAAATCAGGCGCGGCGGCGGCGCGCGGCGCCGGTCGCGGCGAGCTCTGCGGCGAGCACGAGCACGATCGTCGCGCCCTCGGGCCAATCGAGGCGGCGCGCCGCGAGGAAACCGAGCAGCACGCCGAGGACGCCGAAGCCCATCGCCCACAAGGCGACGCTCGCGAGCGTGCGCCCCAAGAGTCGCCCCGTCGCCGCCGGAACGACGAGGAACGCGCTCACGAGAACGACGCCGGCGAGCCGGATCGCCGCGACGACGACCGCGGCCAAGAGCGCCAGGAGCGCGCTCTCGAGCCACCCGACCTCGATGCCCGAGAGGCGCGCGAGCTCCTCGTCGAACGTCGCGTAGGCCATGCGCGTCCACGCGAGCGCGACGAAGGCGAGCGTGACCACGGCGAGGCCGAGGACGAGCCACAGCTCCCCTTCCCCGACGAGGACGATGTTGCCGAAGAGGAGCTGCTCGGGGTCGAACGTCTGCTCGGTGCGCGTCGCCTTGCGGAGCAGCACCGCGCCCATCGCGAAGCAGACGGCGAAGAGCGTCGCCATCGCGACGTCCGAGCGCATGCCGCCCTTGCGACGGAGCGCGCCGATTCCGATGGCCGCGAGCGCGGTGAACGGGATCGCCACGACGAGCGGCGAGGTCGCGCCGAGGAACATGCCGAGCGCGATGCCGCCGAACGCCGCGTGCGACAGGCCGTCGCCGAGGTACGCGAGGCCGCGCGCGGTGACGAGGACGCCGAGCACCGCGAGGAGCGCAGCGAGGACGCTGCCGGCGACGAGCGCGCGCTGGAACAGCGGGATCGCGAGGAACGCGAGGTCCACGGTCAGAAGCCCGCGCGCATTCGCACGAGCTCGCGCACGAGCGCGTCGCTCGACTCGAGGCGGAGGTACGCGCCCTGGTCGCGGCGGCCCCACGCGACGACGAGCGGCGCCGCCGGCGACGATGCGCGCGCCGGGTCGAGCTTGAGCGGTTGTGCCACGGCGGCGAACGTCACCGTCGCGCCCAGGGCGCGCACGAGCGCGCGGACCTGCTCGGCGTCGCCGAGCTTGGCGGGCGGAGGCGCGAGCGCGCTCGGAACCGAAGACGCGGCCGCCGCTGCCGTGGGCAGCGTCGTGAGCGCGACGGAGAGCTCGCCGGCCTTGTTCGCCCACGCGAGCTGCGCGGACTTGCCCGGCGCGCCCTTGGCGGGCGCCTCGCCGTACGCGATGAGCGCGCCGTTCGGCTGCGCCGTGACGTCGCGGATGCGCAGCGCCTGCTTCAGCGGCGCCGCGCCGGCGAGAGAAACAAGCTCGCGCAGGGCATGATCGGCGGCGGCGGGGTCGGCCACCGGCGCGCGAAGGGAGAGGCCGCTCGCGCCGAGCAGACCCGCCGCCATCCAGTCGCCGCGCGCCTTGGTGAAGTCGTCGAGCGACGCGCGCACGCGAGCGGCCGCAGGAGGCGCCAGGCGCTCGCCGAGCGCCTGGACGAGCGCGTCCTCCACGTCGAGCGCCGTGCGCGCGCGACCCGCTTCGTCGTCGCGGAAGAGGACGGCGAGCGGCGAATCGGCGGCCTCGAGCAGCGGCGCGGCGTCACCAGGGCGCATCGCGCCGACGGCGAGGCTCGCCGGCCCGCCCGGCGCGCCCGGGCTCATCGCCAGATCCGCGCGCACGCTCGCGTCGAGCACATCGACGACGAGCCGCGCCCGGTCCAGGTCGGCGAGGAGCGCGAGTCGGCTTTGCAGCGCGCCGTCGACGAACGCGAGGATCGCGCGCGGGTCGCCGTAGTCCGGCGCGCGACCGCCGTGCGCCGCGCGCGCCGCGTCGTCTTTCCGCGCGAGCTCGGCGCGCGCGCCGTCCCACAGCGCAAGGGCGCGCGCGCGGATCGGCCCCTTCAGCGCGGCGGCCGGCGCGTCGAGCACGAGCGCGCCGGTCTCGGGCGGCGCCTTGGTCGGCACCGTGCGGTACGCGTACGGCCCGAGGCGCGCGAGATCGCCTTCGCTCCGCGCGAGCAGGAGGTAGCCGCCCGGGGCGAGCGCGACGGAGACCGGCAGCGAGGCGCCGCCCTTCGGCACGAGCACCGTCATGCCCTCGAGCGCGCGCGCGGTGTAGCGCGCGGTGTCCGCGTCCGTGAGCAGGTCCTTCGCGCGACGCGGCTCGACCATCTTCATCGCGAGCGCCCACGCGACGGCGCCCGGCGCCTTCGGATCGTCGGCGACGGCGCCGGCGATCGGCGCCGCGCCGTCGATCTCCGGACCGAGCGCGGGGTCGAGCCCCGCGAGCGCGCACACGAGGCCGCCGAGCGTGGACGGCAGGATACCGAGCGCGCCGCCGACGCCGCGCTGGAGCTTCTGCCACGACGCGTTGGGCGAAGAGACGCGCACGTCGGCGAGCAGGCCGTCCGGCGCGGGCACCGGCGCGAGCGCAGAGGCAGGCGCGAGCGGTTCGCCCTCCGGCGCGCTCGTTTTGCTGCACGTGCACCCCGGCGCGCACGCGAGCGCCGCGACCGCGGCGAGGAAGAGAGCTGCGTAGGGACGCGCCACGGCCCTGCTCTACCACGACCCGCTCACGACGCGCAGCGCACCCCTTTGACGTCGCTCACGCACCGATTGAAGCCGACCGCCTTGCACGGATAGCTGCGCGCGCGTCCCGCGGCGCAATACTTGAGGACCGCGCCCTCGCAGCGCCCGGCCGCGGCCGGGTCGCACGCGGCGTCATGCCCGCGCGGCTCGCTCTTCTCGCCCTTGTCGAGCGGCGGCATCGTGCACGCGCCGACGGCGAAACCAGGGCCGCCGCACGCGAGACCGCCCGCCGCGCAGTCGACGCGCGCCTCGTGGCCGTGCAGGCACCCGACGGCGACGCTCCCCTCGCATCGGACAGGCGCGGTCGCCGCGACCGGCGCGCACGCGGGCGTCTGCGGCGCGCACGCGGCGGCGGCGCCGTCGACGACGCACTTGAGCCCGAACGCCGCGCAGTCGAGGCTGACGAGCTTGCCCTTCTCGCACCGCAGGATGCGCGTGCCGGAGCCGGAGCAGACGGGCGCCGCGCCCTCGGCGATCTCCGCCGGACACGGCCCGAGCGCGCAGTCGGCGTCGCCGCTGCGCACGACGCACTGCTCGCCGCCGCGCGGGCAGTCGCGCACAGCGAGGATCTTGTCTTTGAAGCACGACAGCGCGCGCCCGCCCTCGTCGCAGAAGCCCGCCACGCCCTGCCCGCCGCGCCCCGCGCACGCCTCCGGCTTCGCGCCGCGCAGCGCGCACGTCCGCAGCTCGGCGCAGGTGTTCGCGCGCAGGCCGCACTCGCGGATCGTGAGCGAGAACCCGAGGCCGCTCGGCTTCGCGAGCTCCTCGCTCATCGCGCGCACGCACCGCGGGAAGTCCTGGGGGATCATCCCCTGCGGCACCGGAATCCCGTCGCACGACGCGAAGAGCGCGCACATCTGCTCGACGTCGTCCATCACCGGCGGCGTGAGCTGTCCCGGCTTGGCCGCTCCCGCGGCGCCGAGGCACAGCGCGGCGACGAGCCCGAGAGGCCCCAACCGCCGCAAACGTCCTCGCGTGAACCCCGCGCGCATGTTCCCTCGTTGGACGCCCCAGGCGCCCGCCTGCCCACTTAGAAGGTGGACGAACCGCCCGACCGCGGCATTCTCCCATTTTTCGCGAATTTCGGGCGACTCGCGGGCGCGCGTCCAAGCCGCTGGCCGCGCGCGCCCGATCGGGGGTACTGTTCTCGGGCGCCTCCAGTCGGTGCGGGAGAACACGGTGATGCTGAACGACGTCCACAAGGAGCTGCAGGGAGCCATCGCGAAAGCGCACGAGGTCCTAAAGCGCGACCTCGCGAAGCTGCGCGCCGGCCGCGCGAACCCGAGCCTGCTCGACGGCGTGAAAGTCGATTACTACGGCACGATGACGCCGCTCGCGCAGATGGCGAACATCAACGTGCCGGAGCCGCGCCTCATCACCGTCAAGCCGTGGGACAAGAGCGTGGCCAAGCTGGTCGAGAAGGCGCTGCGCGAGACGGACCTGGGCTTCAACCCCCAGCTCGACGGCGACATCATTCGCATCCCGCTCCCGCCGCTCACCGAAGAGCGCCGCAAGGAGTTCGTGAAGATCGCCAAGAAGTATGGCGAGGAGTGCAAGGTCACCATCCGCAAGGCGCGCCACGAGGCCCTCGACATGCTGTCCTCGATCGACTCCGAGGGCGCGGCGAGCGCCGACGAGGTCGAGCGCGCCAAGAAGAAGGCGGAGGAGACCGTGTCCGAGGGCGGCAAGGCCGTCGATCAGATGATCGTCAACAAAGAGAAGGACATTCTCGAGGTCTGATCCCGCCGGCGCGGCGCGCTCCTACGCCCCCGCCGCAACGCCGCAACGCCGCAAACCCGAGCTCAACCTCCTGAACAAGCCCGCAGAACCGCAGAACGAAATGCCGACCCAC
>JAYVXL010000763.1:0-3628 GCA_043785185.1 Myxococcales bacterium | reverse complement strand
CTCCACCGGCGGCGTGATCCTCGGCGCGGCGGGCGTCGTGGGGGGCCTCTATCTGCTCCTGTCGAGCGGCGCGTCTTCCCCCGCGAAGAGCGCCGGCGGCGTCCACGTCGTCCCCACCGTCGGTCTCGGCGCGGCCGGGCTGTCGGGCTGGTTCTGAGCGCGCGCAGGCGTTGCGCGCCTCGGCTACCCGTTTGACGCGCGCGCGGAACGTGTGAGACTCCCCCCGCCGTGAACGTCCCTTCCTCCCTCGAGCACCCGCTGCCGGCGGGCATGCGTGATTTGCTCCCCGAGGAGGCGCGGAGCCGCGGCGAGATCGCGCGGCGCGTGCTCGCGTCGTTCGCGCTCTTCGGGTACGCGCGCGTCGCGCCGCCGGCGTTCGAGTTCGCCGACGTCCTCGAGCGCGGGCTCGGCACGCTCGACCCAGCCGACGTGCTGCGCTTCGTCGAACCCGAGTCGGGCGAGGTCGCCGCGCTGCGGCCCGACATGACGCCGCAGATCGCGCGGATGATCGCGACGCGCTTGCGCGATCGCCCGCCGCCGTTCCGTCTCTCGTACGAGGGCACAGTGCTGCGGCGCCGCAGCGGCCGCGCGCGCAGGAGCCGGCAGCTCGCCCAGGTCGGCGTCGAGCTCGCGGGCAAGGGCGGGCTCGAAGGGGATCTCGAGGCCCTCGAGGTCGCGACGGCGGCGCTGGCGGCCGTCGGTCTCCCGCGCGTCACGGTCGACCTCGGGAGCAGCGAGATCGTGCGGGCGCTCGTGGGCGACGCGGCGCCGATCGCGCTCATGCAGGCGCTCGCGATGAAAGACGAGGTCGCGATCCGCGAGGCCGCCGTCGCGAGCGGCGCTCCCGGCGAGCTGCTCGTTCGCCTGGCGCGCCTCGGGGGCGGCCTGGACGCGCTCGCGGAGGCGAGCGGCCTCGTCCGCGGCACCGCGGCCGCAGAGCCCGTCCTTCGCCTCACGCGCCTCTTCGAGGCCGCGCGCGCGCGCGTCCAGCGCGCCGAGCTCTCGTGCGACGTCGCGGACGTGCGCGGCTTCGCGTACTACACCGGCATGACGTTCCACCTGTTCGCGCCTGGCCCCGGCGAGGCGCTCGGCGCCGGCGGCCGTTACGACGAGCTGCTCGGTCGCTTCGGCGCGCCGATGCCCGCCGTCGGCTTCGCGCTCGATCTCGACGCGCTCGCGTGGGCGCTCCGCGCCGCCGGCGCGCCGGAGCCGGTGTGGGAGCGCGTCGTGGTCGTCGGGGCGGACGACGATCCGCGCCTCGCCGCGCTCCGCGCCCAGGGCGTCGCCGCCGTCGCCGCGCCGACGCGCGAACGCGCCGAAGACTACAAAGCGCGGTGGGGTTTTTCGTCCGTGCTCGCGGGGACAGAGGGAGAAGAGGTCTGAATCATGCCGGCGGTCGTAGTCGTGGGCGCGCAGTGGGGTGACGAAGGCAAGGGCAAGATCGTCGACATCTACACCGAAGATGCCGACATGGTCGTGCGCTATGCGGGCGGACCGAACGCGGGGCACACGCTCGTCGTCGGGCAGGAGAAGCTCATCGTCCGCCTCGTGCCGAGCGGCATCCTGCGCCCGAACACGACGTGCGTGCTCGCCCAGGGCATGGTGATCGATCCGGATCGCCTGGTCACCGAGCTCGACGAGCTCGAGAAGCGCGGCCTCCGGCGGGAGCGCCCGCTGCTCGTCAGCGACCGCGCGCACGCGATCCTGCCGTACCACGTGCTCGTCGATGGCCTCCGCGAGAAGGGCGCGTCGGCGATCGGGACGACCAAGCGCGGCGTCGGACCGGCGTACGAGGACAAGGCGGCGCGTCGGGGCGTCCGTCTCGGCGCGCTCCGCGATCTCAAGGAGTGCGAGCGGCTCGTCGCCGTCGCGATCGAGGCGTGGACGCCGACGATCGTGGCGCTCGGCGGCGCGCCGCCCCGCGTCGCGGAGGTGATGGCCGGCGTCGAGGAGGTCGCGCCGCGCCTCGTGCCGATGCTCGCCGACACCGCGCGCGTCGTCGGCGAGGCGATGGCGGCGAACAAGCGGATCATGTTCGAAGGCGCGCAGGGGACGCTCCTCGACATCGATCACGGCACTTACCCCTTCGTGACCTCGTCGTCGGCGACGGCCGGCGGCGCGTGCATCGGCGCCGGCGTCGGGCCCTCCAAGATCCGCGCGGTGGTAGGGCTCACCAAGACGTACTGCACGCGCGTCGGCGGCGGCCCGTTCCCGACCGAGCTCACCGGCGAGACGGGCGACCGCCTGCGCAAGGCCGGCGACGAGTTCGGCTCCGTCACCGGTCGGCCGCGCCGCACGGGCTGGCTCGATCTGCCGGCGCTCCGCTACGCCGTCCAGGTGAACGGCCTCGACGGCCTCGCGCTCACCAAGCTCGACGTGCTGACCGGGCAGGGCGACCTCCAGGTGTGCGTCGCGTACGAGACGCCCCGCGGCGTCACGCGCGACTTTCCGATCGACGACCTCGCCAGCGCGCGGCCCGTCTACGAGACGGTGCCTGGCTGGACGGAGACGCTCGGCCACGCGCGCGCGCTCTCGGACCTGCCGGCCGCGGCGCGGAGCTATGTCTCGCTCATCGAGCGCGAGGCGGGCTGCGCCGCGATGCTCGTCAGCGTCGGCTTCCGCCGCGACGAGACGATCATGCTGAAAAATCCGTTCGACGCCTGAGGTTCGAGGCGGCCAAGCCGCAGCGCGCGCGCGTGTCCTGAGATAGAGTGAACCTCGTGCTCACCGCGGCGATCCTCGTCTTCGCGCAGACTGCCGTAGGGTGGGCCTCCGGGCGCCCGGCGGAGTGCGCGTCGCTCGACGGCGGGCGCGGCGCGAACGTGTGGGAGCGCGCGAAGGCGCCCGAGCTCCGGCGGTACTGCGATCTCTTGGCGGCGGGCGCGGCGAAGCTCGCGTGGAGCGCGTCGCGCGCGCGCGTGCCGGCCGACGCGATCGCGCGCGAGGTGCTCGAGGTCGCGGCGAACGCCGACCGCGCGATGCCCGGGCGCGCCGGCCCCGAGCTGCTCCGCGGCCGCGCGCACGCCCTCGTGGGCGAGTGGGCCGAAGCCAAGACGGCGCTCGCGGCGGCGAAGGAGCTCGACGAGCGCGCGCTCGACGAGCCGCAGAGCCTGCTCGCGTGGGCGCGCGTCCTCGCGCGGACGGGGAGCTCGGCAGGCGCGCAGGAGGCGTACCGCGCGCTCTTGCCGCGCGGGGCGGTCCTCGCGTCGGCGGAGCGCGGCGCCGCCGGTGTCGAAGCGGGCCTGCTCGCCATGGCCCGCGGCCCCGAGGGGCTCGACGAGGCGATCGCGGTCCTCCGGCAGGCGCGCCGCGACGCGCAGGACGCGCTGCAGTCGTTCGCGGTGCTCGCGCTCGCCCTCGCGCTCGAGCGCGCGGGGAGCGTGGACGAAGCGCGCGCCGTGCTCGCCGAGCGCGTGCACGCCGATCCAAGGCCGCTGCTCGCGGACGCGCGCGTAAAGGACGTGCTCGGCGTCGCGGGCGGCGCGGAGGCGGGTCGCGCGGCGGCGGCGCTCGCGCTCGAGGCGATCGATCCGCGCGCCGCGACGGCGGAGTGGAAGGCCCTCGCCGACGCGGGGGCGGGCCCGTGGACCGCGCACGCGCGCGCGCACGCGCACGAAGGCCCCGCGGG
>JAYVXL010000762.1:0-3639 GCA_043785185.1 Myxococcales bacterium | reverse complement strand
TGGCGGCGCTCGCGAGCGCGTGGTGCGGTCCGATGTGCGCCTGGCGGAAGAGCGTGCGCGGCGGCGCGGTCGCGGGGATGTCGGAGTCCGGCGACGTCTGCATGAAGACGACGGTGCGACCGGTCGACACCTCGGTCGTCGAGACGCTGAGCGCGCGGAGCTGCTTTCGGCGCAAGCACCGCGTGACGGCGCGCCAGCTGATCTCCTTCTGGACGAGGTCGGCCATCGGGCGCACGTCGAAGAGCCCTGCGCCGTCCGCGCCGCCGCCCATCAGGATGCGCGGGATCGACACGACCTGGCGCAGGCCGAAGCCGAGCACGCGCGGCAACTGCAGCTCGCTCCACAGATCGACGAGGCGCCGCACGCCGAGCACCGGATCGCCGAGGTGCGCGGCGAGGAAGCACGCGTTGATGGCGCCGACGCTCGTGCCGCAGAGGATGTCGAGCTTCGGCGGCGCGCCGCGCTGGCGCGTCAGCTCGTCGAAGATGTACCAGAGGACGCCGACTTCGTAGGCGCCGCGCGCGCCGCCGCCGGAGAGGATCATGGCGACGCGGCGACGGCGACCGGGCGAGCTGGGGGCGGCTTGGGGGATCATTCTCCGCTTCCTGAGGGGATGGACGAGAGGATCATCGGCGCGCCGGCGGACGAAGGGGGAGCGTCGGGGGCGCCTTCGTCGGCGGGCAGATCCGGCAGTGACAGATCGCCGGACGCGCGCCCGCCGGGGACGTCGAGCACCGGCACCGGCGTCCGCTCGAAGAGGCCCGCGATGATGGGTCGCTCGGTGAAGCGGCGTCGCATGCGCGGGTCGCGGATGGTGTTGGTGAGCGCGGTGGCGTAATCGACGGCGGCCTGCCACGCGAAGCCGGCCTGCGGCGAGCCGGCGCGCTTGAGCGCGTCGGCGCAAAGGACGCGGATCTCCAGGCCGTACTCGCAGCCCTGCAGCTGCTGCACCGTGCCGAGCGCCGTCGTCGCGGCGAGCGTCGCCGCGTGCATCTCGCCGACGTCGACGCGCGCGGCCGCCTCGATCGCGATCGCGTAGAAATGGAACGCGACGAGGACGTGCTGCTCTGCGGCGCGCCGCGCCTCGACGGCGTACTGGATCGCGGCCTTCGGGTCGCGCCGCGCGCGCGCCAGCGCGGCCGCCACGACCGCGGCGTGGGTGACCTCGTACGCCGCGTTGGTCGCCGAGTTGAGCGCCTGCGCGTCGCGGAGGAACCCCTCGGCGAGGTCGAGCTCGTTCTGCTCGATGAGCACCTCGGCGCTCACGCAGAGCGTCTCGGCGCGCCCGTCCTGATCGCCGTAGCGCTCGTGCGCGTCGCGCGCGCGCTTCAGGTACGCGAGCGCGCGCGGCATGTCGCCGATGCGTGAGTACGCTTGCCCGATGTTGCCGAGCGTCTTGGCGAGCTGGAAGCGACCGCCGATGGAGAGATCGATTTGGATCGTCTCGAGCGCGAGGGCGATGGCGTCCTCGTAGCGGCCCTGCACGAACATCGCGTAGCCGAGCGCGGTCTTCGCGCGCGCCTCCTGCCTGCGCGCGCCGACCTTGCGAAAGACGGCGATCGCGTCCACGTACGCGTCGACGGCCTCGCGCACGCGGCCGACACGGCGCAAGAGGACGCCGCGCGAGCGGAGCACCTCGGCGCGCGCGCGCGGCAGCACGTTCGGGTGCACCTTCGGGTCGCACGCGGCGAGCGCCCGATCGCACGCGGCGAGCGCGCCCTGCACGTCGCCGAGCTCGCGGAGCAGCTCGCTCACGAGCTCCTCGGCCTCGATCTCCCAGTGCAAAAAATGCCCCGAGTGCGCGAGCTCGGCGGCGCGGCGCGCGACGGGGAGACCGCGCGCGAGCTTGCCCTCGTCGAAGTCGAATCTCCCGGTGCGCAGGAGCGCGAGGCACGCGGCCTTCGGCGTCGCCAGCTCCTTGGCGATCTTGCGCAGCGCCTCGAGGTGATGCACGCGCTCGCGCCGCCGCCCGAGGACGCGGTAGATGGCCTCGAGCGCCTCGTGCGCGGTGAGGCGCTGCGCGTCGCTGCGCTCCATGAGCGAGAGGGCGCGCTGGTAGTACTTGATGGCGAGCTGCGTCTGGTAGCCGGCGCGCGCGGCGTTCGCGGCCTCGAGGTAGAGCTCCGCGGCCCGCGGCCCGCCGTCGCCGCGCGCGAGGTGGCGCGCCACGATCGCCGCGGAGAGGCCGCGGGCGAGCGACGTCTGCGCGAGGTGCTCGCCGAGGCGCTGGTGCATGTGCCGGCGATCGTTCGGGCCGAGCGCCTGGTACGCCACGTCGCGGGTGAGCGGGTGGCGGAAGTCGACGCTCTCGCCCTTGCGATCGCAGAGGCCGCGCGCGCAGAGGCGCATCACCGTCTCGGAGCTCTCCGCGCTCGTGAGCGTCACGAGGTCGGTCACCGGCAGCGGGCCGCCGGCGATCGCCAGCCAGTCGACGATCGCGCGCTCCTGCGCGGGCAGCTCGAAGAGCCGGTTCTCGAGCAGCTGCTCGAGCGTATGCGGCAGCGCGAGGAACCCCGATTCGGCGCGGTCAGTGCGCGCGAGCGCCGAGCCCTCGGCCAGCTCCTGGATCTCGAGGGCGCCGCGCTCGAGGAGCGCGTCGACCATCTCGAGCAAGTAAAACGGGTTGCCGCCGACGCGCGGCAGGAGCTCCGCGCAGACCTGGCGCACCCCTTCGCGCACGCCGAGGCGCGCCTCGACCAGGCGCACCTGCTCGTCCGAAGACAGGCCCTGCAGCTCGATCCGCACCTTGCCTTCGAGCGTGGCGGCGACGCGGTCTTCGGCGCGCGCGACGAAGACGACGAGGATCGGCAGCGGATCGGGGACCTTGGTGAGCTCGGCGAGCAGCTCGAGGGTCGGCTTGTCGGCCCACTGCATGCTCTCTACGACGAGGACGAGCGGCCGCTCGAGCGCGATCGCCGCGAGCAGGTTGCGCACGCCGCTCACGACGAGCTTCTTGCGCGAGCCGGCGTCCTCTTCGTCGCCGTGGCCCATCATGCGGTTGGTGGCGAGCTCGGCGAGGCGCGCGACCATCGGGTTCGTCGCGTCGCCGCTCGCCGAGCCGCCGCCGAGGCGCGCGATGAGGTTCGCGACCTCCTCGAACGGCTCGTCCCCTTGCGTGCCGATGATGTCGCGCACGATGTCGGCCGTCGTGCTGTACGGGACTTCCATGCGCACCGGCGAGCACTCCACGCGCGCGATGCGCGCGTTCGGCGGCAACTCACCGAGGAACGTCGCCACGAGCGCGGTCTTGCCGATGCCGAGCTCGCCCACGACCGCGCGGCACGTGATCGCGCCGCCGCCGCCGCCGGCGTTGACCGACTCGTGGAACGCCGCCGCGAGCTCGCCCTTCTCGGCGTCGCGCCCGACGAGATCGCTCGGCGCGTTCGTCGCCTCGGTCACCTTCTCGTCGCGCGAGAGGCTGCGCTCGAGCGCGTAGATGCGCATCGTCGGCGGCAGGTTCTTCACCTTCGGGCTCGGCGCGAGCTCGAGCGTCGGCGCGTCGCCCCAGCGGAACTCACGCCGGACGAGGCGGTACACGCCGCCGGCGACCCACGTGCGGTCGAGCGGCGTCGCCTCGCTCAGCACGTCGGCCAGGTGGCTCGCCGGATCGTGCAGCGTGTACCGCACGAGGTTGCCGAG
>JAYVXL010000761.1:0-11668 GCA_043785185.1 Myxococcales bacterium | reverse complement strand
GCTACGTCGAGTCGTTGAGCGCCAAGCCGACGCAGTGGACTACGCGGGTCGACGGGCTCGGGGTCATCACCATCTCGGCGATCATGCGCAACGACGTCGTGCAGGCGCGCTTCACGCTCACCAAGCGCGAGATTCCCGCCGCGCAGCCGCGGCCGATGCCGCCGACCGTGAGCAAGGACACCGTGACGGTCACGCCCACCGCACCGCAGCAGTTGGCGGCGCCCAAGAGGGACCCGCGGCGTGACCAGACCGATCCGCCGCCGCCGCCGAAGCCGCCGCAGTCGCGCGACGACGACGACGAGCCGACGCTGATGAACCAGCCACCGTCGGCCGCGCCCGCGGCGACGCGTCCGCGGCTGGAGGTGGCGCTCGAAATCGAGCTCGACGACGACCACCAGCCCGCGCCCGCCGGGCAGGCCGGGCAGGCCGGGCCGCCGCGCCCGCCGACGCCGACCCCGCTCGACGACGACGAGGCGACGGCGGAGATCGACATCCCTGGACCCGGCCCGGGGACCCCGCACGGCGCGCCGCCGCAGGTCGTCCTAAACCGGCCCGCGTCCGAGGGGAAGATTTCGACGGCGACGCAGCCGCTGTCGTCGGGCGCGCCGGTCACGACCGCGAAGGCGCCGCCGCCACACTCGGCGGTGGGATCGCTGAAGGACGGCAAGGAGACCGCCCGGGGCCTCGGCGACGACCGCAAGGCCGAGCCGACGCCGAAGTCGCAGCCGAAGGTCGAGGCGACGCCGCCGAAGTCGCAGCCGAAGGTCGAGGCCGCGCCGCCCGCTCCGCCTCCGCCCGCGCAGGTCGCCAAGCCGGCGCCGTCGCCGCAGCCGGCACCCGTCGCGGCGAAGCCCGCGCCGCACCCCGCGCCGGTGAAGGCGGAGACGGATCGGCGCGACGATCCGAGCACGCCGAGCATCAGCATCAATTTCGCCGAGACGCCGCTCATTCAGCGAACGGCGGGGGAGGCGCTGCAGCCCTCGACGGGGATGGGGCTCGACGAGCTGCTCGGCTTGGCGCGAAACGCCGGCGCGAGCGATCTGCACGTGGCGGCCGGCCGCCCGGCGATGCTCCGCCTCGCCGGCGAGCTCGTTCCGCGCACCGCGCCGTTCGAGGGCGCGATCCTCGAGGGCGTCGCCGCCGAGATCGTCCCCGCACACTTGAAGCGCGCGCTCGAGGAGGACGGCTCGTGCGACTTCGCGCTCGCCCACTCGACGCACGGCCGCTTCCGCGTGAACGTCTCGCGGCAGCGCACCGGCATCAAGCTGTGCTTCCGCCTCGTCCCGCGCGAGGTCCCGACGCTCACCGCGCTGGGTCTGCCCGAATCGGTCGGGAAGGCGACGCAGCACCATCAGGGCTTCATCCTCATCACCGGACCGTCGGGCCATGGCAAGACGAGCACGCTCGCCGCGATGGTCGACCGCATCAACGAAGACCCGTCGATCCACGTCATCACGGTCGAAGACCCGATCGAGCACCTGCACCCGCGCAAGAAGGCGCTCCTCAGCCAGCGCGAGGTCGGGACGCACACCGCGTCCTTTGCGTCCGCGCTGAAGGCGGCGCTCCGTGAGGATCCGGACGTCATCGTCGTCGGCGAGCTGCGCGACACCGAGACGGTGCGCATGGCGCTGTCCGCGAGCGAGACAGGGCACCTCGTGCTCGGCACGATGAGCTCGCCGTCGGCCGCCAAGACGATCGACCGCGTCATCGATCTCTTTCCCCCCGCGGAGCAGCAGCAGGTGCGCATGACGCTGGCGGGTGCGCTGCGCCTCATCGTGAGCCAGCGCCTCGTGCCGAGCGTCGACCGCTCGCGCCTCCACGCGGCGGTCGACGTGCTGCCCGGCTCGGTGTCGCTCTACACGCTCATCCGCGACGACAAGACGTTCCAGATCCCGAGCCTTCAGCAGCGCGGCCGCGCGCACGGCATCGTCCGGCTCGACGACTCGCTCGCGGAGCTCGTGCGCGCGGGCAAAGTGGACGCGGCGTCCGCGAAGCTCGCCGCCGAAGTGCCCGACGACTTCGACGCGCTCCTCGCCCGCGGCGCGCCGCCGTCGGCGCCGTCCGCGTCCTCAGGCGGCGTCGGCGTCGGCGGCATCCAGCCGGGCGCCGCCGCGACGCCGCCGAAGAGGCGCGCCCCCGAGGACGCCGCGATGGATCTCGGCGGGCTCCTCTCCAAGGCCGGCTCGCTGTTCGGAAAGAAGGGCTGACGCGTGGCGACGATCGACCGGCTCTTCGACGACCTCATCGCGCGCAAAGGCAGCGATCTGCACCTCTCCGTCGGCTACCCGCCGCTCGTCCGCGCGCGCGGAGATCTCGCCGCTCTCCGCGACGCGCCGCTCGACGCCGCGGAGATGGCCGCGCTCCTCTACGAGATCGTGACGCCCGCGCAAAAGCGCCGCATCGACGAGGAGCACGATCTGGACTTCGCGTACGCGTACGGCGACAAAGCGCGCTTCCGCGCGAACTACTTCCACAAGGCGACGGGCATGGCCGCCGTCTTCCGCGTCATCCCGACCAAGCTCCAGACGCTGGCCGATCTCGCGTGCCCCGACGTCATCCGGCGGCTCGCCGAGCGGCGCGCCGGCCTCGTGCTCGTGACGGGGCCCACCGGCAGCGGCAAGAGCACGACGCTCGCGGCGATGATCGATCACATCAACGAGACGCGCGCGTGCCACATCCTCACCGTCGAGGACCCGATCGAGTTCGTCCACGCGCCCAAGCGCGCGGCGGTCACGCACCGCGAGGTCGGCGTGCACGCGCCGAGCTTCGCCGCGGCGATGCGCAGCGCGGGGCGCGAGGACCCGCAGGTGATCCTCATCGGCGAGCTCCGCAACAACGAGACGATGCTGCTCGCGCTGCAGCTCGCCAACCAGGGCATCCTCGTCTTCGCGACGGTGCACACCAACAGCGCCGCGTCGACGATCGATCGTATCGTCAACTCCTTCGGCGCGGAGGAGCAGTCGCAGATCCGCGGCATGCTCGCCGAGGGGCTCATCGGCATCGTCGCGCAGCAGCTCGTTCGCACCAAGGACGGGCAGGGGCGTGTCGCGGTGCATGAGGTCCTCATCGGCAACTCCGCCGTCTCCTCGATGATCCGCGAGGGCAAGATGCACCAGATCGTCAGCGTCATGCAGGGCGGACAGAGCGTCGGCATGCAGACGATGGACATGGCGCTCGAGCGCATCCTCGCGCAGGGAAAGATCACCGCCGAGGACGCGCTCGAGATCGCGCTCGACAAGGAGGCGTTCGCGAAGGTCGTCGCGCGCACGCGGCCGGACTTGGCCGATGGGCACGTGCTCGGCGCCTAGGCCTGGTTGAGTCGCGCAGTAGCGGAGCGCGTACTCTAAAGCGCGCGCCGCGCGTAGCGTGACCAGTCGTCGCGCAGGCCGCGCGCGATTTTGAGCGCCATGCTCATCACCGGCAGCTGCGAGTTCACGCCGATGCTCGTCGGCAGGACGCTGCCGTCGCAGACGACGAGGTTGTCGCAGCTCCACGCCTCGCCCGTCGGCTTCACGACGCCGCCGCGCGGGTGCACGCTCATCTTCGCCGAGCCCAGCGGGTGGAACGCCATGCACTCGATGCGCTTGGCCGACGGCGAGCGCTCGGTGAGAAACTCCAGCTCCTCCTTCGACTTGAACGTCGTCGCGCCGAACAGCGGGAGGAGCACCTCTTTCGCGCCGGCGGCGAACGCCATCTGGCCGACGATC
This sequence comes from Myxococcales bacterium, assembly GCA_043785185.1. GTDB lineage: Bacteria > Myxococcota_A > Polyangia > Polyangiales > Polyangiaceae > JANYHK01. Next base: position 7,961 of record JAYVXL010000761.1, on the reverse strand, counting down.
TGGATGCCGCGGAGCAGGCGCGCCTTGTCGCGCGGCGTCATGCGGTAGGTGATGAGCGGCTCGCGCGAGAGCCAGCGGCGCACCTGCCCGCCGCCGTCGTCGTGGATCATGCCGCCGAAGAAGGCGAGGTTCGGGAGGCGCTTGGCGATGCGGCGGTGCTCGCGGCCGACGCCCGGGAACGCCGCGGCGAGCACGTTCACGGCGGTGTAGACGCCGACGAGCGTGATGCCCTCGTGGTGGAAATGATCGGAATAGACGCTCTGCAGCGCGCCGTCCCACCCTTGCACGGCCTCGTCGAAGAGCGCGCCGACGCGGAAGCCCGGGTGGAGCGTCACGTGGCGGCCGATGTCGACGTCGTCGAGGCCGCTGCGGCGGAGGAGGACCGGCGTGTGCAGCGAGCCGCACGCGACGACGACGACCTTCGCGCGCACCTCGAACGGCAGGCCAGGCTCGCCGGTGACCGGATCGAGCAAGCGGCCGCGGACGCCGGTCGCGCGGCCGCCGGCCATGTCGATCTTCTCGACGAGCGCGTCCGAGAGGATGGTCGTGCCGTGCGCGACGGCGTCGGGCAAAAACGAGATGTCGACGCTCATCTTTGCGCCGTTCGGGCAGCCGAAGTTGCAGCGCGACGCGCCTTTGCACCCGCTCGTGTTGCGGCGCAGGCTCTTGATGGGGATGCCCATCTTGCCCGCGCCCTCGACGAACAGCTCCGTCGATCGCGAGCGCATGCTGTCGGGGACCGTCTCGACGTGGATGGCGCGCTCGATCTCCGAGAAGTACGGGTCGAGCGCGTCGGGGCTCACGCCGGGCAGCTTCAGGTCGGCGCCCCACCCGTGCAGAATGTCCTCGGGCACGCGGAAGCACACGCCGCCGGTGAGCACGCTCGAGCCGCCGACGCATTTGCCGGCGAGGATGGCGATGAGCGGCGTGTCGCCGAGGCCGACCGCCGCCGAGAGGCCGGCTTCGCGAAAGAGGCTGCGGATCGCCTCCGACGGCGGCATCGCCCCGTACTCGGCCGGCGTGTAGTGGCCGCCTTCTTCGAGCACGAGGACGCTGCGCCCGTCGCGCGCGAGCTCGCGCGCCATCACGGCGCCGCCCGCGCCCGAGCCGACGATGACCGCGTCGACCTTCGCCTGGAAGGGGCGGGTCATCTCGCGGCCGCGCAGGTATTCGCCGGGAGCCGTCACGGCGGCGCCTCCGGCAGCTGGCGGAGCGCGCGGCGCCAGCGGTGGCGCTCGTGGCTCGGGTACCCGAGGTCGCGGAGCTCGCTCGGCGTCTCGAAGAAGAGGATCGACATGATCGTCTTGTAGGCCACCACGATGAGGGTGAGCTCGGCCACCCTCGAGCGATCCATCGCCTCCAGCATCCGCGTTTTATCGGCGCGCGGAAGGTTCTCGAACGTCGACCATCGGCCGATGATGAAGAGCGGCGCCCAGCGCACGACGTCGAGCATCACCTTGAGGCCCCAGCGTAGCGTCTTGCTCGCGGGGCTCACGAAGCGGTCGACCTCGCCCACGAACGCGTCGAGGCGCTCCGCGTCGACCTCGCCGTCGGGCGAGAAGAACGCTTCGGCGAGCCCGCGCACGACCGGCCGGTGGCGGGCGCGCAGCGTCGTCCGCTGGTACGGCTTGGGGCGGGCCGAAGGAGCCACGCCTCCATTCTACGCCACGCGCGAGAGCCCGCGGCGACGTTCGCGGCCCTTCAGCGGCGATAGCCGTACGCGTACGTCGCCGCGCCGCGCGCGTAGCCGTGTGGACGCCCGTAGCCGCCTCCGCTCGCGTAACCGCGGTAGTGGAAGTCCTCCTGCACGTACGGCCAGTGCGCGCCGTGCGGCGCGGCTGGGCTGAGCGGGGCGTCGCCGATGAAGCCGAGCGAGATGCTCCGCGGGCGCTCCGCGATCGGGGCCGGGTTGTAGACGGCGGGGACGGGCGCCATCGTGTACGCCGCCTCGGGCGCGCCGCGGTCGACCTGCCAGACCTCATCGGGCGTCTGCGGCTCGAGCTCCGACGCGTGGCACCCCGCGAGGCCGACGCCGTAGAGGCCTACCGCCGCGAACGTGAGGGCGGTCCTGAGCGGGTGCGGCGAGCGTGTCGAGCGGCGCATGTCGGTCTCAGCCCCTTCCTTTGCATCATCCTCTGCAAATCGCCGTCCAACCAAGTGCGGCCGCGTTTTCGGGGCCCGCGCGCTTCGGCGTGCGCATACCTCGGGGCGCGCCGCCCTATCTTCTGGGGCTCTGGGGCTCTGGGGCTCTGGGGCTCTGGGGCTCACTTGCGCAGGTAGTCCCGCTTTTGCCCCTCGCGCTCGAGGAACTCCTCGTACGTGCCGCCGAAGTCGCTGGCGGTGGTGTACGTGAAGCCGTCCTTCTCCGTGGGCGCCAGCTCGATGACGCGGCTGACGAGCGACGCGACGAAGTGCCGGTCGTGGCTGACGACGACGACGGTGCCCTCGAACAGCTTCAGGCCGTCGAGGAGCCCTTCGATCGACTCGATGTCGAGGTGGTTGGTCGGCTCGTCGAGGATGAGGACGTTGTGCTTGAGGAGGAGCAGCTTGGCGAGGAGCAGGCGCGCGCACTCGCCGCCGCTGAGCGCGCCGACGGGCTTGAGCGCCGCTTCGCCCGAGAAGAGCAGCCGCCCGAGGATGGCGCGGATGCTCTCCTGCGGCGCGAGCTTGTCGAAGGCGTAGAGCCACTGGAACGCGTTGGTGTCGGCGTTGGCGTGCGAGAGCGCCTCGTGGTGGTCTTGCGCGAAGTACCCGACCGACGTGTCGTGGCCCCACTTCACCTCCGCCTTGCCGCCAGCGTCGGGTAGGAGCACGTCTTTCTTCGTGTCGGCGTCGATGCGATCGAAGCCGCCCATCATCAGCTTGAGGAGCGTCGACTTGCCGATGCCGTTGGGCCCGATCACGGCGACCTTCTCGCCGCGGTTCAAGTTGAGCGAGAGATTGCGGAAGATGTGCTTCGTCGCCGCGCCGTCCTTGAAGGACTTCGACACGCCTTCCATGCGGAGCACGTCGCGGCCCGAGGGTTTTTCGAACTCGAAGCGCACGAACGGGCGGACGAGGCTCGAGCGCTTGCTGCCTTTGGCCTCGATGCCCTCCTCGAGCTTCTCGATCTGCTTGAGGCGCGACTGCGCCTGCTTGCTCTTGCTCGCGTGCGCGCCGAAGCGCTGCACGAACTCCTGCAGCTCGGCGACCTTCTTCTTGGCCGCGCCGGTCTGCTGATCGGCGCGCTGCTTGTTCTCGTACTTCTGCGCGACGAAGTCCTCGTAGCCGCCCGTGTAGACGGTGACGGTCTGGTAGTCGACGTCGGCGATGTGCGTCGCGACGCTGTCGAGGAAGTGGCGGTCGTGGCTGACGACGACGAGGGTGCCCTTGAACTCGTCGATGAGGAACGTCTCCAGCCAGCGAATCGAGTCGAGGTCCAAGTGGTTGGTGGGCTCGTCGAGGAGGAGCACGTCGGGCTTGCCGAAGAGCACCTGCGCGAGGAGGACGCGAAGCTTGTAGCCGGAAGCCAGGGCGTTCATCTTCTCGGCGTGCTTGCTGGCCGGGATGCCGAGGCCGGCGAGCAGCTCGCCCGCTTCGCTCTCGGCGACGTAGCCGTTCTCTTCGGCGACGACGCCCTCGAGCTCGCCGAGGCGGACGCCGATCTCGTCGGTCACCTCGCCGGCGAGGAGACGCTCCTTTTCGGCCATCGCCTCCCAGAGGGCTTTGTTGCCCATCATGACGGCGTCGAGGATGCGCTCCTCGTCGTACTCGAAGTGGTTCTGCTTGAGGACTCCGAGGCGCAAGCTCCCGGGAATGGAGATGCTGCCGGTGTCGCTCTCCTCGAAGCCCGAGAGCATCTTGAGGAGCGTGCTCTTGCCGGCGCCATTCGCGCCCGTGAGGCCGTAGCGCTTGCCCGGATCGAACTGCATCGTCACGGCCTCGAAGAGGATCTTCGGGCCAAATCGCTTGGTCAGGTTCTCGAGGAGGATCACGGCCAGGCTTCGCTATCCCATGCAAGGCGCGCGCGCAACTACGGACCTGACCCCAGGTTCTTGGATTGTTTTTCCGAGACCTCTACTATTTCCCGCACTTCGTGCGTGATCCGACCTTCTACGTGAACGGCCTCCTCGACCTCGATCGGACGACCGATCCGGCCGAGCGCCGGGCCATCTGGCGGCAGTCGATGGCGACGCTCGCGCGCGCCTCGTCGGACGGGCCGGGGCCGCTCGAGGGGCTGCAGCCGGAGGCGCTCCTGCGCGGGGTCCGGCCGGCGCTGCAAGGGGGCTTCCTCGACGACCTCGACTGGCTCGCGCCCGCGGCGGCGGCCGGCGCCCTCTTCGAGCTCGCGAGCGCGCTGCCGGTCGGCCCCGAGCAGCGGGACTTGGGGCGGCGCGTGCTCGAGCGCTTGCTGGCGGCGAACGCGGAGGCGTTCGTGCAGATCGCGACGCGCATGGCGCGGACGAGCGGCAAGGGCCTCGCGAGCCCGCAGGTGCGCGCGCGCATCGCGCTCGCGGCGGAGCTGCCGCTGGGGCTGCAGATCCCGGACGGCGCCCTCGCGCTGGCGCTCGCGGCCAAGCGTGAGCTCGGGCGCGAGTGGCTCGTCGTGCCGTCGACGCGCTCGCTCCCTTCGAGACGGCTCGCGGCGCGCCTCTTCGAGCGCGCGGCACGAGAGGCGGCGCGGCGCGCGGCGCAGGGCGAGCAGCACGGCACGCGGCCGTTCGCCCAGGAGGCGCTGATGACCGCGTGGGAGCGCCTGCTGTCCGATCGCGAGTCGCTCGTGTGGCGGCACATCGCGGTCGCGCGCGGTCTCCTCGCGCCTTGGATGCCCGAGCACAAGAAGGCCATCGAGGCGTCGCTGTCGGTCGCGCAGGGCATCACCGCGTGGCGGCGAGCGGCGACGTCGGCGGCGGCGCTGGCGGCGGTGAGCCCGGACGCGGCGGTGCGCCTGTGCACCGGCGCGCAGGCGAACGCGGTGCTCGAGAAGGACCCGGGCGCGGCGGCGGCGTTCGTCTGGGGCATCGCGCGGGCGGCGGAGACCGAGCCGGACGCCGCGGCGGAGATCCTCGAGCACGTGGGGGCGCGCGCGCCGCTCGACGTGGCGGAGGCGATCGTCGAGCTGCGCGCCGAGTACGGCGGCGGCGCGCTCGTCGACCGCGCCGCCGGCACCGTGCTCGCCGCGCTCGCGCGCGCGCCGAGCGCAAAGGCCGATGACGGCGCCGAGGCGCTGCGGCGAGAGATCGCCCGCGACCTGGAGGTGGCGCCGCGCGACGACGCGCCGCTCCGGGAGCAGCTCGCGGCGGCGCTCCTCCAGTTCCAGACCGACGGGGCGCGCGCCGCCTACGCGGCGTCGCTCGTCGTGCTCGAGGCGGCGAGGGGCGAGATCGCCGCCCTCGAAGCGGTGTCGCGCGAGGACGACGAAGCGGAGGGGCGGGGCGGCTCGCTCGCGCGGCGCGCGTCGCTCGCCGTCCTGCGCGATCTCGACACGAGTCTCCTCGAGAAGAACCTCCTCGGCGACCTGCTCCGCCTCGGCGAAAAGGAGAGCGCGCGCGGGCACGACGAGGCCGTCGACGCGATGCGCGAGCGGCTGAGCGAGTGGATCCTGCACCGCGAGGGGGAGCCCCTGGCGCCGGACGCGCGCACGAAGAGCGCGACGCCGTCGCATCCGACCTTGCGCCTGCGCCGCCTCCGCGCGCTCCTGCACCTCGTGGACGGCGACGTCGGCGACGCGCAGGAGGACGCGACCCGCACAGCGCGACTGCGGCGGCGCTGGCTCCGCGTAGCGGCGGCGCTCCTGGTTCGCTTCGAGGAGGACCCTCCGAGCATGCTTCGGCGCACGATCGTCGCCGCGTTCGCGCGCGCGCTCGACGCGCTCGTCCGCGTCGGCGCGTGCGACGTCGCCGACGTGCTGCTCGTCGTGGCCCGGCGCGTGACCGATCCGGCGGAGTTCGAGACGCTGGCCGAGGCGTCGATGGATCCCGATCTCGTGCACGTCTTGTCGCGGTGGGCCGTCTTTCTGCGCGCCGCGTCGACGCCGATCGCCATCGTCGGCTCGGGCGACGACGCCGCCCAGAACTCGATGCCGCCGCAGTCGCTCGCGCTGAGCGTGGCCGATCCGCGCGCGCTCAAGCTCCGCGCGCTCGGAGACCTCGCGCGCGAGCTGGCGCCGGACGCCTCCGGGCGCATCGAGTCGCTCCGCGCCGTCCTCGAGCGGCTGCACGCCGCGGTGACGCTCGTGTCGGGCGCGACGAGCCTCCAAGCCTTGTCGACGGGCGGCGGGACGGAGCCCGACGTCCTCGCGTCACTCGAGTCGTGGCTCGGCTCGCTCTCGCAGCTGACGAGCGGGGCGACGGCGCGCCTCACGGCGTCGACGGAGCGCACGAGCCTTGCGCCGACGTCGTCGACGGTGATGCGGCCGCTCTCGCTCGCGGTCTCGCGCGTCCTCTCCGGCGCGGACCCCAAGCTCGAGCCGAGCGCGCTCCGCGCGAGCGTCGACGAGCTGCTCGCGAACGCGCCGGCGGGCGTCGCGCGCGTCGTGTCGGGGGTCATCTGGGGGCTCGTCGATCTGCCGTCCGCGCGCGAGGAGGAGGTGGGAATCGCGCTCGTCGTCCAGAAGCGCCTCCCGGATTGGCTTCCGGCGCGGCGCACGCTCGGCGGGTTTTACGTGCAGCGCGGCCTCGGCGCGGGAAACGTCGGCAGCGTCTTCGTCGCGACGCGCTACGAGGACCGGCACGACAAGCACGCCGAGCGTTTCGCGCTCAAGGTCCCGGAGTACTCGGCGACGGCGGCGCGCAGCCTCTCGGAGGCGCAGTTCCTCGAGATGTTCCGCTCCGAGGCGTCCGCGCTGCTCACGATCCCGCTCCACCCGAACGTCGCGCGATTCGTGACATTCGACGCCGGCGCACGACCCAAGCCGATCCTCGTCATGGAGCTCGTCCCCGGCGTCACGCTCGACAACGTGGTGCGCGCGCGGTCGCTCGACTTGGCGCGGGCGCTGCGCCTGCTCGACGACGTGCTCGCCGGCCTCGAGGCGATGCACGGCGTGGGCGTGGGGCACCTCGACCTGAAGCCGTCGAACGTCGTCATCCGCGACGGCGACGAAGCGGTGCTCGTGGACTTCGGCCTCGCCGGCCGCCACATCCGCCCCGGCTGCGGCACCGGACCCTACGGTGCGCCCGAGGTCTGGGGGGCGATCCCCGACGGCGCGCAGCCGACGCCGATGACCGCGGACGTCTACGCGTTCGGCTGCCTCGCGTACGAGACGCTGACCGGCGAGATGCTCTTCGACGCCGAGAGCGAGGTCGCCCAAATCGCGCAGCACATCGCCCACGACGGGCTGCCGCGGAAGATGGCCGCCCTCGGCGAGCGGCCCGGCCTCGCGCCGCTCGTCGAGATCCTGCAATCGACGCTGCGCCGGGCCGCGAACGTGCGCCCGAGCGCCGCGCAGGTGCGCGCGAGCCTCCGGCGCGTGGCGCCGCGGCTCGCGGGCGTGCCGTGGCCGGGCGCGGCGACGTAGCGTACCCTCGCGAGATGCCGCTGCCCCCCGTCCTCGGCGCGCCCGATCCCGCCGGCGGCGACTGCGTCGCGTGCGGTCGGTGCTGCCACCACGGGCCCGAGACCGTGCACCTGCTCGAGACGGACGACGACCGCATGGGCCCGCTGCTCCTTGCAGAGTACACGGTCCTCGACCGGCGGCCGCCGGGGTGGCGCTTCCTCAAGAACACCGGCGAGCGGTGCGCGGCGCTCGACGTGTCGGTGCCCGGCCGTTACCCCTGCGCGATTTACGCGCACCGGCCGGAGGACTGCCGCATCGTCGAGGCCGGCTCGGCGGCGTGCCTCGAGGCGCGGCGGCTCGGACACCTCGGATCCAGCGTCGGGTACCTGCGCGCGCGCGGGCCGGACGACGGTGGGGTCGCGTGACGCCGCGCGCGCTCGTCTGCTGCGCCGCGCTCGGCGCCGTCGCGGGGTGCGCGGCGCAGCCG
>JAYVXL010000760.1:0-3644 GCA_043785185.1 Myxococcales bacterium | reverse complement strand
CGTAGCAGAGGACGAGGTCGATGAGCTGCGCGAACATTCGCCGCGCCGGGCCGGCCACGCGGTGGCGGAAGATGATGTGCTCAGGCGTCTCGATCGCGACGTCGGTGTCGAGCACGTCCTGCACGCCCGAAGGGTAGCCTACTCAGGCGCGTCAGCGGCGAGCGGGCTTCTCGGCGGGGATCTCGGCGTCGGCGGTGGTGCGCGGCGCGTCGAGCGTGAGGCCGCCCACGACGCGCACCTTCACGAGCGCGAGCCGGCTGGAGAGCGCCTCTTCGTCCTTCGCGGCGACCTCGGTCGCGAAATCGAGGAACAAGCAGCGGCGGATGAACGCGCCGAACGCGTACACGTGGCCGACGACCGGGGCGGACGTGTCCTTGCCCGGCTTCACCGCGACCCACACGCGCGTGTCGTACGCGTCGGGGCCGACGGTGACCGCGTCCTCGACGGTCGACAGGCTCTCCTCGACGAGCCCGCGGTTTCGCGCGCGCTCCTCGCAGCGCTCGCGGTTCATGAGCTCGCTCTCGCTCCACGCGGAGAGCACGAGGCGCGAGCCCGTCGCCGGGTGCACGGCGCGCAGCTCCGGCTGCGTGTGGTCATCGACCCTCCAGAGCTTGCCGTCGGGCAGCGGCACGCTCACGCGGAAGCGCGCGGAGTGAAACTTGGGCCACCGCGCCTCCTCGCGCGGAAACGCCTCGGGCGCGGCGACCTTCGGCGGCGCGGGCGCGCGCGCCGCGGACGGGGCCGGTCCGCACGCCGCGGTGGCGAGGACGCCCGCGAGCGCGCAGCTCCCCGCAGCCGCAGCCGCAGCGGCACCCCGTCGGGACGCCGTCGTCACACGCGTGTGAGCCACTCGACGTGCGACGTGTCGGTCCCCTTCACGATGCCGAAGAAGCGCTCCTGCAAGCGGCGCGTGATCGGCCCGACTGTGCCGTCGCCGATCTGGCGGTTGTCGACCTCGCGGATCGGCGTGACCTCGGCGGCGGTGCCGGTGAAGAACGCCTCGTCGGCGAGCCAGAGCTGATCGCGCGTGAGGCGGCCTTCATGCACCGGGATGCCCTCCTCGCGCGCGAGGGTCAGGATCGTGTCGCGGGTGATGCCCTCGAGGATCGACGACGACAGATCCGGCGTCATGAGCACGCCCTTCTTCACGATGAAGAGGTTCTCGCCGCTGCCTTCGCTCACGTAGCCCTGCGTATCGAGGAGGATGGCCTCGTCGTACCCGGCGAGCTTCGCCTCGCGCTTGGCGAGCACGCTGCCGGTGTACTGGCCCATGATCTTGCCCTTCGCCAGGCTCACGTTCACGTGGTGACGCTGAAAGGAGCTGATCTTCGCGCGGATGCCCTTCTTCAGGGCCTCGTCGCCGAGGTACGCGCCCCACTTCCAGGCGATGACGGCCGCGCGGATGGGGTTATTGGGACAATAGATGCCCATCGCGCCGGCGCCGATGAACACCATCGGCCGCAGGTAGCACTCCTCGAGCTTGTTCGCGCGGATGACGTCGCCGCACGCTTGCGCGAGCTGGTCGCGCGTGAACTTCGGCTGCATGAGCGTCATCTTGCAGCCGTCGAAGAGGCGGCCCATGTGCTCGTTGAGGCGGAAGATGAAGCTCCCGCCGTCCGCGCGCTTGTAGCAGCGGATGCCTTCGAAGGCGCCGAGCCCGTAGTGCAGGGAGTGGGTGAGGATGTGGACGTTCGCGTCGTCCCAGTCCACGAGCTCTCCGTCGATCCAGATCTTGTGCAGCTTTTCGACCATGTCGGGCGCGCCTCCAACGAGAGCAACGGAGGGAGAAGGTAGACGCGGAAGGGCGAGAGGGCCAGGCAGCAATCGTGGGGCAGTGCGTCAATTCGCGGAGATCCGCGGCTCCGCGGCGCTGTGCCAGGCGAAACGCCGCGCAGCTGTGCCGGTCGGGCGCGCGAAGACGCCCCTTCACAGAAGGCAGGCCATCGACCGACTCCCAAGCTGCGTCCACGTCGTCGCGTAAGGGTCGAAGCGCTTGGACGCGACTGCGCGCGCGTTCGCGTCACCTCTCAGTCGCACTGAAGCGACGTGGGACGCCGGCACTTCTTCAGACTTCCGCACTCGAGCCACGGACCGCAGGTGGGCGCCGTATCGCCGTTGCTAGAGCACGCCTCGCCCAGGGCTGCTGGCGTACTGCACGCGCCTTTCGCGCAAACGAGGGCGCCGCCGCACGTCGCGAGAGGATAGCCGCAGGGCTCTCCCAGGCCCGAGACCTTCATGGGCTTGCACTTGCTGTTCAGGCAGCCGAGGCCTTCGGCGCAGAGTTGTCCGACCGTGCAATACTCGCCTGCCGTGCCGCCGCGTTTCGCGTCGAAGGCCCGGCACGAGGCCAGGTTGTCGAGGTACTCCAAGCACACGAGCCCCGGCAGACAACGCGCGTTGGGCGCGATGCAGCTGTCGAACTCTTTCGCCCAAACCGGGGTGCTGCACGTGCCGCAGCTCGAGCCGAGCGTGCCGCCGTCCGGCATCGCGCAGTATCCGCCGGCGCACTGATCGTCCTTCGCGCAGCTCGCGCCGCGCGGGAGCGCGCCCTTCGGAGCTCCGCACGCCGTCGCCACGGCGTCCGCGTCGGCGCACGCCGCGTTCGTGAGCGCGCTCGCGCACGCGTGGCGGAACGCGGTCGTGTAGCCCGTCCCCGGGTTCTTCGCCTGGTCCATACAAAGCGCCACGAAGTCGGGCCGCTCGGCCTCGTCCGAGGCGAGGGTGACGGGAGACGGGCCCGGGCACCGGGCGCGGCGCGCGAGCATCGCGTCGAACTGCGCGTCGCACGCGGCCGTGAGCTCACCGTCCGTGGCCGTGCCCGCGCCCGTCGCAGGGCCAGCGCCCCCGTAGGATTTCGAGGCTCCTGCGGTGGACGGAGAGGACGAGCAGGCGACGGACAGGACGAACAGCGGCACGAGCGAAGCGGCGAGGATGGGGGTGGTCTTCATGCGTGCCCATCGGTGCGACGTGCCGAAGGGTTGCGAGAAATCGTCGCGCCCTCGAGAAACGGCGTCGGCGGCGAGACCCCGCCGACGCCACAATCGTGGGGCAGTGCGTCAATTCGCGGAGATCCGCGGCTCCGCGGCGCTGTGCCAGGCGAAACGCCGCGCAGCTGTGCCGGTCGGGCGCGCGAAGAGGGCCCTTCGCGGCGCCGGCGTTCGTCGCTATCCTCCGCCGCGATGGCGAAACAGAAGTCCACGAAGCGCTCGAGTGCAAAGCGCCGCGGCAAGCGCGCAGCCGGCGGCCGCGGGTTCAACCTCGACGCGCTGCGCGTCGCGCTGCCGCCGGGCGCGCGGACGACGCTGCCGACGATGCCGACCGCCGTCGCCGTCGCCGAGGCCAAGCGCCTGTACCAGCACGCCAAGGGGCTGCGCGCGCGCTTCGGCCATCTCCCCGGCTTCCGTCTCGCGGATCTCGATCACCTGCCGCACATCGCGGCCGCGCTCGAGCAGGCGGAGAAGCGCTGGACCGTGGCGCGCATGGACAAGCAGGCGCCGTCGCTCAAGCCCTTGCGCGTCGAGGCCGAGGCGCTGAAGGGCGCGATGTTCGCCGCCGCGCGCTACCTCCTGCGTCGCGACGCCGCCGCGCAGGCCGAGCTCGATCGCATCGCCGAGGGGGACGACCTCGCCGACCTCATTCAAGAC
>JAYVXL010000759.1:0-3663 GCA_043785185.1 Myxococcales bacterium | reverse complement strand
TCCGCGCCGTCGGTCTGCTCGGCGCGGTCGCGTCCGCCGAGGTCTGGCTCGGCACCGGACGGGCGACGGCGCGCCGGGCGGTGATCGCCGACCTCGTCGCCGAAGGGGCGCTCGTGGCGGTCGCGATCGACGGCGTGCGCGGCGAGCGGTTCGTGCTCTCGGGCGAGCTCCCGATCCTCGAACGCACGGGGCGGCCGCGTCGGGCCGACGCTGCAAAGGACGTCGCGCTCCTCGCGCCGCTCGACCCGTTCATGTGGGACCGCCGCCTCGTGCGCGATCTCTTCGGCTTTGAGTACCGGTGGGAGGTCTACACGCCGGCGGCCAAGCGCCGGTACGGCTACTACGTGCTGCCGCTTCTCTACGGCGACGCCCTCGTCGGGCGCATCGAGCCGCGCTTCGATCGGCGCGCGGGCGTCCTCCATGTCGAGCTGCTCGCGCTCGAGCCGGCCGCGCGCGGCGCCCTGCCGCCGGCCTTTGGCGCCGCGCTGGACGACGCGCTCGCCGCCCACGCCGCTGTCGCGGGCGCGCGCGAGATCCGGTGGAGGCGCACGCTTCGATCGCAAGCCCTTCGCCGCGCTTGACTTCCGGCCTCGCAAGGTCTTCCGTACGCGGTCCCTGGAGGTTCGATCGTGAAGGATTCCGCGAAGTCCGAGCAGAAGGTCGTCGAGACTACGCTCAAGTCCGTCGGCGCACCCAACGAGCCGGGCCAAGGGGCCGGTCACCCGCGCGGCCTGTACTTCCTCTTCTTCACGGAGATGTGGGAGCGCTTCGGCTACTACGGCATGCGCGCGCTGCTCGTCCTCTACATGATCAACTACCTGCAGTGGCAGCCGCAGGCGTCGTCGAGCACGTACAAATGGTACACGAGCCTCGTCTACCTGACGCCGCTCGCGGGCGGGTACATCGCCGACCGCATGCTGGGCCTGCGCTTCAGCATCATCATCGGCGGCGCGCTCATGGCCGCCGGCTACTTCATGCTCGGCGTCGAGGCGCTGTTCTACCCGGCGCTCGGCTTCATCATCGTGGGCAACGGCTTCTTCAAGCCGAACATCTCGACGATGGTCGGCCAGATGTACCGCCCGGGAGACGCGCGTCGCGACGGCGCGTTCACCATCTTCTACATGGGCATCAACCTCGGCGCGTTCCTGTCGCCGCTCGTGTGCGGCACGCTCGCGCAGAAGTTCGCGCCACGCTACGGCTTCATGGCGGCGGGCGTCGGCATGATCATCGGCCTCACCGTCTTTCTCCTCGGGCAGGCGCGCATCGCCAAAGACATCGCCGCCGCGGGCAACGCGGTCGGCGTGGAGAAGTCCAAGTCGAAGGAGGACTCGTCCGCGACCAAGCAGAGCCAGGCCGCCGAGGAGGATCGCGAGCCTGGGGCCGGGGGCTTCGCCGGCGTCGTCGCCAAGGTCTACCCGCTGCTCATGATCGCGCTCGGCGTCGGCGTGCCTATCTACTACGTCGCGCTCGTCGCGCGCGGGGTCGCGCCGCTGCAGGACGCGATCATGCCCATCGCCTTCGCGGGGATTAGCGGCGTGATGGGCTACACGCTGACGACCATCAAGGGCGCGGCGCGGGACCGGAGCACCGTCATCTTCGTGCTCTTTGTGTTCGCGGTCCTCTTCTGGATGGCCTTCGAGCAGGCCGGCAACGCGCTCAACATTTGGGCGGACGTGCACACCGATCGCATGCTCGGCAGCTTCGAGTACCCGGCGGCGTGGTGGCAGTCGGCCAACGCCATCTTCATCGTCCTCCTCGCGCCGGTCTACGCCGCGCTCTGGGTCTACCTTGCGCGCACCAAGAGGGAGCCGTCCACCCCGACGAAGATGATGCTCGCGATGGTGTTCAGCGTCGCGAGCTTCGCGGCGATGGTGGGCGGCGCGGCGGCGGAGAACGGACACGAGAGCCGCGTCGCGCTCGAGAGCCTCCCGCCCGAGGTGCGCGTCCAAGGCGACGCGCTCGTGTGGACGGGCGAGCAGGGGGACGACGCGTTCCTCGACGCCAAGCGCCTCTCGTACGACGCCGCCAAGAAGGAGCTCGTCGTGAAGGGCGTTCTGCCGCCGTTCGCCGTGAACGACGCGCTCAAGCGCACCGTGCCGGCGACGTGGATCAAACAAGTGGAGAAGGCGGAGGCGGCGTCGGCGAAGGCGACCGACCCGTCCCCGGCGAAGGTGATGCTCGAGGTGCCGCGTACCTTCGAGGCGCCTTACGGCGAGGCAGACCAGAAAGCGCACCACGTCCTCGTGGGCCACGACGGCGAGCTCGTCTTCACCGCGCCGCTCGACGCGCCGACCAAGACGGCGCTCGTGGGCGCGGGCGCGGCGCCGGAGTGGCGCAAGCCCCTGCAGGACCTCGAGAAGAAGAGCCAAGGCGCGCGGGTCAGCGGCTTTTGGCTGTTCCTCAGCTACTTGCTCGCGACGCTCGGCGAGCTGTGCCTGTCACCGGTCGGCCTGTCGATGGTGACGAAGCTCGCGCCCGCGCGCTTCGCGTCGCTGTTCATGGGCGTGTGGCTCCTCGCGAGCTCGGTCGCGCAATACGTCGGCGGCGCCATCGGCGAGTCGTGGGGCAAGATCACGCCCTCGACGTACTTCATGGTCTTCGTCGCCACCAGCGTCGTCGGCGTCGTCGTCGCCGGGGTGCTGATCAAGCCGCTCCGTACCCTCATGCACAAGGTGACCTGACGCCGCGTTGCCGCTTCGGGACCGGCGGCGTGCCGGTCGTCGAGCCGCCTCCTAGCGCCGGGGCAGGCGACCGGGCGGGAGGCGTTGGGGAATGGAGGACGCGGGCCCGCGCGGCTCGGACGGCATGCGCGGCGCGCCCGGGACCGCGGGGCGCTGGACGGTCGGTTCGTCCTCGAACGCCGACGGTGGTCGCGACGCGAAGCTCGGGAGCGGCCGGCCCGTGGTGATCGGCGGCGGGCCGAGCGATTCGGCGCGCGGCTCGTCACCGCCCTGCTTCACGCGCTTGTGCTCTTTCCAGCACGCCGGGCAGCGCCACTCGATATTGAAGTTCCCGTCGGGAGTGCGGGTTCGCGTGAGCCGCCAGCCGAACTGGGAGCTGATGAGGGTGTAGTTCGTCTCCGTCTCCGGAGAGAGCGTCCCGCAGTCGATGCAGACCTGCCGATCGGGCATTCGGGAGGATCGTCGCACGGATGCCCCGCCGCCGCAAATGCGGCGCGTCGTCGTATTTTTGCGTGGTATTCTTGCAAGAGTGGGGACGAACGAGACCGCGCGCGCCCGCATCGCCCGTGCCTTGGCGGCGCTCGCCCCATGTACCGGGCTTGCGCTCTCCGCGAGCTGCTCGTTCGGTGTCTACGACGGGAGCAGCACCTCGGGGGCGATTCTCGTCGGCGGCCCCGGGGAGATCGCGTCGCTCGAAGGGGAGTTCTCCCTTCACCTGCAGGCCGGGGCGGCGCTGCCGGCGGTCGAGGCGCAAATCGTTCCTCTCCCCGCGGGGGTTCCTGGGACAATCGGGCGTCGGTATCGGGTGGTCCCTTCGGTCACGCTCGTGAAGCCCGCGTCGGTCGCGTTCAATACGCTGATCTCGCCGGGTGGCAGCCCCTCGGCGCTGGTCATCGGTTATTCCGACAACCCGGATGGGCCGTTCGCCCCCCTCACCCTCACCGCGGCGAGCGGAGGACCGGGCTCGCCGGGAGGTGGCGGC
>JAYVXL010000758.1:0-3668 GCA_043785185.1 Myxococcales bacterium | reverse complement strand
CTCTGCTCCATCTCGCGCCCGAAGACGACGCGGAGCGCGTCCATCGCCGTCGGGCGGAGCGCCTGGAAGAGCGCGGCGTAGTCGTCCGTCGCGACGTCTCCGCCTTCGACCTGGCGGACGAAGAAGTCGACGAGATCGGTGGCCATGCGACGCACGTGCTTCTTCAGGATGTCGGCGAGCGCGGCGGACGCGGTGAAGTCGAGGCCCGCCGCCTCGAGCTTCATGGCGGCGGCGAGGAGCGCGGGGCTGCGCACGAGGTAGACCTCGCCGTGTCGCTCGGCGAGCTTCGTGCGGAGCAGATCGGCGAGGAGCCCGGGGCGGCGCGCGCCCGCGAGCTCGTACAGCTCCGCCTCGGTCGCGGTGCGCGGCTGGTCGTTCGTCCACGACGCCTGCACCTGCTGCTCCACGCCGAGCCACTCGGCGAGATCGAGCTCGCCCTTGTCGATGCTTCCCACGAGATCGCGGATGGCGTCGATGCGCAGGCCGCGGTCCTGCAGCTGCGCGATGAGCTTGAGCCGCTCGACGTGGCTGGGCCCGTAGAACGCCACGCGCCCGCGGATCTCCGGCGGCATGAGCGCGCCCTTCGACTGGTAGAAGCGGATGGTGCGGCTCGGCACCTGCGCCTGCGCGGCGAGCTCGTCGATCGTGAAGGGCGCGGCGGGATCGGGCATCGGCGGCTCGGTCTCGCTTGTAGCAAACCCGGCGGCGAACGCGAGGACCGGCGCGTTCACGCCATCGCCCGGAGGACGGCGCGCGAGCCGCCCGCCCGCGAGAGCTCGCCCACCCACGCGAGCGCGCGGCGGAGGGTGCGGCCCCACGTGCCGGTCCGGTAGGCGACGCCGTGCCGCTCACAGATGGCGCGAACCTCGGGCGAGATCTGGCGAAGGCGCTGCGGCGGCAGCGTCGGGAACAGGTGGTGCTCGATCTGTCGGTCGAGGCCGCCGCAAAGCACCGAGATGGGCCGGCTGACCTCGAAGTTGTTCGTCGCCTCGATCTGCATCGCGTACCAGTGGCCGCGGCTCGTCGCGCGGGTGCCCTCCGGGTAGCTCTTCACGTCGGGGCCGACGTGACCGCAGTAGATCGTCGCGGCGGAGTAGAGGTCGCGCATCGTCTCGGCGAGCCAGTTTCCGAGCAGCACCTTCCAGAAGAACGGGCCGGCGAGCAGCGGGAACAGGACGTAGTTGTACGCGTAGTACGGCACGTACTTGCGCAGCGCCTTGCGCCACGCACCGCGCACGCTCGCCTTCGACGTGTCGGGCAAAAAGTCGAGGCGCTCCTCGCGGCCCGCGCCGTAGACGGCGTCGGAGAGGCCGGTGAAGTGAGCGTTCATGAGGAGCGTGAAGTTCGGCGCCAGGAAGAGGAGCGTGAACGGAAGCTGCCAGCGGTGGTGCGGCGCCCACGGCGTCTGCTCGGTCAGGCGCACCGGCCCGAAGTGGATGTCGGCGTCGCGACCGGCGACGTTCGTGTTCCCGTGGTGGCGGACGTTGTGGCCGTACCGCCACGACTCCTCGTCGATGGGAATGTCCCAGCGGTACGTCTTGCTGGCGAAGGCGTCTCCGCCGGGGAGGCGATCGTAGGCGCCGTGCAGCGCGGTGTGGCCGATCTCGGTGGCCTGCAGCTGCTTGTGCAGCCATAGGGCGGAGACCCCGAGCGCGAACGTCACGGGCTCCGGGCTCACGTGGATGAGCGCGCGGCCGACGATCTCCATCGCGCGGGAAAAGACGTTCAGGCGGCGGACGTAGCGAACGTCGTCCGCGCCGAGCGTGGCGAACGTGCGCTGCTTGAGGGCGTCGATCTCGGCGCCGAACGCGGCGAAGCGGTCATCTTCCTCCGCGCGCGGGCGGACGGGGGCATCGGTGTGCATGGGAAAACACCTCCGGTGGGCGCGCGCGGTTTCAGCGCGACCCTTTGTGGTGACCCATTGATAACTGTGACAGTCAACACTGTCAAGGTTGCCGGCTCGAAATTCGCGAAGCCCGCGGGCGAGGTCTACGGAGACAGCCGCTCGATGCGCCAGCTCGCGTCGGCGCGCCGCGTATAGCGGAGGCGATCGTGCAGGCGGCTGTCGCGGCCCTGCCAGAACTCGACGCTCGTCGGCGACAGACGAAAGCCGCCCCAGTGCGGCGGGAGCGGCACGTCCTTGCCGGCGTACGCGCGCTCGAGCTCTTCCACCTGCGCGTCGAGAAGCGCGCGCGTCTCGAGCACCTGCGACTGCTTCGACGCCCACGCGCCGATCTGGCTGCCGCGCGGCCGCGTGCGGAAGTACGACTCGCTCTCCTCCCGCGTCACCTTGGAGATGGTGCCGACGACGCGGATCTGGCGGTGCAGCGTCGCCCAGAACGCGACGATGCACGCGCGCGGGTTGTCGATGAGCTCTTTGCCCTTGTGGCTCTCGTAGTTCGTGAAAAAAACGAGGCCGCGATCGTCGTGGCGCTTGAGGAGGACCATGCGGGCCGAAGGGATGCCGTCGCGCGTCGCCGTCGCGAGCGTCACGGCGTCGGCGTCGGTGAAGCCGCGCGACTGCGCGTCGTCCCACCAGACCTTGAACTGGTGGAGCGGGTTCTTGGCGACGTCGGCCTCGAGGAGCGTTGCGGGGGAGTCGGGCACGGGCGGACGATATCAGACGGCACACGCCTTGCTATCGTGGAGCCCATGAAAACCGCCGCCGTCCTCCTCGCCGCGCTCGCGTGCGCGACGTCCGCGTGCCACGCCGGCGATCTCACGGTGGAGACCGCGCGCTCGCGCGCCGCCGCGGACTTCGACTGCCCGAGCGAGCAGCTCTCGGTCGAGCACGCGCCGGGCGCGGGCGCGCTCTACATCGTGCGCGGCTGCGGCAAAGAGGCCCGGTACGTGTGCCAAGATCGGGGAAAGCGCGAGGCCAAGACGGGCCAGATGGACTACCGCACCGAATGCGTCGCCGACGCGCGCTGAGCGCTCGCCGAGGCGAAGGCTAGCGCGCGCGGCGGGCGGCGCGTGAGCGGCTGGCAGCGCGCGCAGAAGACCGTCCCGCGGCCGCCGAGCACGATGCGCGTGAGCGGCGCTCGGCAGCGCGGGCAGGGCTCACCCGCGCGCCCGTAGACCGTGAACGGGTTCTCCGCGCGCGCTTCGGAGACGTACGTGATCTCTTCGCGCGTCTCCATCGCCAGCGAGCGCGCGATCGTCTCCGTGATGGCGCGCGCGAGGCGCCTCAACGTCGCCGCGTCGAGCCGGTCGCCGCGCGCGCGCGGGTGGAGGCGCGCGCGGAAGAGCGCCTCGGTCGCCAGGATGTTCCCGACGCCGGCGAGGACCACCTGGTCCATGATCGCCTCCTTGATCGCGCGCGGCCTCTTCGCGAGCTTCGCGCCGAGGGCGGCGGCGTCGACGCCGTCGTGCAGCGGGTCGGGGCCGAGCTTGCGCCAAAAGGGCGGGCCTGCCTCCTCGAGGCGCACGCGTCCGAGGACGCGCGGGTCGACGTACCGCACGCTCGTGCGGCTCTTGCCGCGAACGAGCTCGAGGCGCACCTTCTCGAAGCGCTCGGCCGGCCCGTCCGCCGGCCGCGTCACCCACTTGCCGCTCATGCCGAGGTGCGCGTAGAGGCGCGGCCCGCGATCGAGCGTCAATTCCAGCCACTTCCCGCGGCGCGCGACCGAAGTGACGCGGCGCCCCGCCAATCGCTCGGGCAGCTTCGC
>JAYVXL010000757.1:0-11751 GCA_043785185.1 Myxococcales bacterium | reverse complement strand
AGCTGCGCGCGCACGGCGCGCCGCGAGCGCTCGTGCGGATGGCGGAGAGGGCGGCGCGGGACGAGGTCCGTCACGCGCGCGTGACCGCGCGTCTCGCGCGACGCTTCGGCGGCGAGCCGCGGCTGCCCGTCGTGCGGCGCGCGAAGGTGCGCTCGCTCGAGGCGCTCGCAGCCGAGAACGCGGCGGAGGGCTGCGTGCGCGAGACGTTCGGCGCGCTGCTCGCCGGCTACCAGGCGACGCGCGCGGCGGACCCGGAGATCCGCGCGGAGATGGCGCGCATTGCCGGCGACGAGACGCGCCACGCGGCGCTCGCGTGGCGCGTGGCGCGGTGGGCGGCGCGCCGCCTGGGCGCGAGCGCGAACGCGCGCGTCGCCGCCGCTCGGGCGGACGCCGTCGCCGAGCTGCGTCGTGAGGTGTGGGCTGCGACGCCGCGCGACCTCGCGGAGGTCGCCGGCCTGCCGACGGCGCGGGTCGCCGCGCGCCTCTTCGAAGAGACCACGCGCGCGCTGTGGGCTGCGTCGACGTAAACCATCGCGATCGTCACGACGCCGTGCCCCACGCCTGCTCGAGCGCGCGAAAAAGAGCGCGTGCGACCTCGGGCGACGGGTTGCCGATGGCGCGATCGAAGGGTTGAGGCTCCGCGCGGGCGAGCGCGTCGCGGAGCTTGCTCCCCGCGGCGTCACGCGCGCGCGCGACGCGACGCCGCGCGGGTGGGTCGAGCGCGCTCTCGGCCCAGCGCGCCACCGCCCACGCGAGCGCCGCGTGCTTCGTCTCGTCCGCGGCGATGCGCGCGAACGCGCGCCTCACGCGGCCCGAGGTCGCGTGGGTGGCCTGGTGAAGGGCGACGAGCGCCAGGAACGTCTCGCGCACGCAACCCTCGACGGCGTTCTCGCGCGCGAAAGCCTCGAGCGAACGCGGCCTTTCGGCGCGCGCGACGCGAACACCGCCGACACGCTCGCCGGCCGCGCGCGCGAAGGTCCGCATGGCGCGCGCGTGCGCGATCTCGTCGCGCGCCGCGCGGCGCGCCGCCACGACGAGCGCGCGCGGGGCGCCGGTCGCGGCGAGCTCGCGTCCCATGCGCCGGAAGGCGTAGACCGACGCCGCCTCCGCGTGCGCGGCGCGCGCGAAGTAGCCGCCGAGGCTCGCCGCGCCGGCGCGCGGCCTGCGTACGCCCGCCGTGTGCCGGCCCCCACCGCCGCCGAGGCAGTCCTTGCACTGCACGGTGATCGCCCCGTCCGCGGGCGGGGCGTACGCGTCTTGCTCGCAGCCGTAGCCCTCGAGCACGCGGCACTTCATCGGGTTGGCGTCGGGGAGCGGCGCGCCGTCGAGGTCGACGCCGACGATCTCGCAGCCGAGGTTCGTGACGCCCGCCGGGATGCCGCAGGCGAAGCGGTAGTTGCAGAAGAGGTTGTCGACGTCGGCGTCGGCGTCGCTCGGTCCGCCGTCGACGACGGTGACGTACGAGCCACACGAGACGCGCGCGTCGCGGCCGGTCTCGGGAGGCGCGTCGACCGGGCTCGGCGCGCCGTCGGCCGGGTCCTCCGTGACGTCGGGAGCGGCCCGCGTGGCGTCGTCCGCGCGCGCGGCGTCAGGCGCGGCGCCGACGGGCGTGCTCGTGCCGCACGCCTGGGTCGCGGCGCACGGACCTAGCGCCGCGAGCGCCGCCAGGAACACGCGCCTCAAGCGGAGCGCCTCCCGCCGTGTCACGAGACGTCTTCGCCGCCCATCCTGCAAGCATAGTGAAAACCGCGAGGAGATCGACGTCCTTCGCGCCGGCGGCATGCTCCTCGACTTCGCGCCGCGGGCTCGTAGACTGCTCATCTGATGCGGAGCGCGCGCAAGAAGCTCGACCGGTTGTTTCGCCTCGCGCTCCTCGGCGCCGCGGCCGCGGGCGGGGCGGCCGCGGCGTGCTCGTCGTCGAGCGGCGGCGGCACGGCACCCGAAGCCGACGCTGCCGCCCATGACGCGACGCTGTCCGACGCGCCCGCATACGAGGATTCCCCCCTCCTCGGCTCGGACGCCATCATCCCCGACGCCCTCCCGCCGTGCGACGCCGGAAGCCCGGTGCTCATCGCGAGCAACAACTGCGAGGACTACTTTGCCGTCGGCTGCCTCAAGCCGGCCGACGACGCCGGCAACTTCACGACGGTGACGTGCTCCATCCTGTGCCCACAGCCCGAGCGGCCGGGGACGACGCCGTGGTCGTGCTCGGTCTACACGGGCCTCACCGAGGCCGGGCCGCGCGACGCCGGCGCCGACGGCGACGCCGACGTCTACGTGCCGGATCTCTCCGACGCTGCGCCGCCAGGCAAGTTCGTCGTGCAGTGCGAGTGGTGCAACGGCGGCGGGCGACGACCGCCGGGCTTCGCGCCCCGGGCGCCGCGCGCGGCGGCGGGCGTGGTCGGGCGGTACCTCGCGGGGATGGGGCAGCTCGAGGCGGCGTCGGTGACGGCGTTTCGACAGCTGCGGCGCGAGCTGCTCGCGCACCGCGCGCCGCGCGGGCTGGTCGCGCGGACGGCGCGCGCGACAGAGGACGAGATCCGTCACGCGCGCGCGATGCGCCGCCTCGCGGCGCGCTTCGGCGCCAAGCCCGCCCGCGCCTCTGCGCCTGAGCAGCCGGTGCGGTCGCTCGAGGAGATCGCGCGCGACAACGCGGTCGAGGGCTGCGTGCGCGAGACGTACGGCGCGCTCGTGACCGCGTGGCAAGCCCACCACGCCGCCGACGCCCGGATCGCGCGCGCGATGCGCACCATCGCGCGAGAGGAGCGCGCGCACGCGGTCCTCTCGTGGGAGCTCGCGCGGTGGCTCGACGCGCGCCTCGACGCCGACGCGCGCGCGCGGGTCGCCGCGGCGCGCGCGGCCGCGGTCGCGGAGCTCGCCGCGGCGGCGACGCCGGTGCCCGGCGAGCTTATGCGCGCCGCAGGTCTTCCGAGCGCGGCGGAGGCGCGGGCGCTCTTGAACGGGCTCGCGCCCCTCTGGGCTTGACGCCCGCGCGGCGCCCCGAGCGGCCCGTTGCCGCTACGCGCGGCCCTCGCGTCGGGCTTAGCCCCGTCGTGGCGCGCCCCCGGTTGGTGCGGCCACCGGCAAATAGTCGGGGCGAGAGGATTCGAACCTCCGACCCTCAGACCCCCAGTCTGATGCGCTAACCAGGCTGCGCTACGCCCCGAATGCCGACGCCGAAGCGGCAGCCCCGCGAAGCTCGCACAGAGGGGCCGCTCGAAGCAAGCGCGATCGCAAGAGCTCAGCCCTCAACTCGACTTCAGCCGCCGAACGCCGCCGAACGCCGCGGCGAACGCTTCGGGCCGAAAGCCGACGAGCACGGCGGGCCCGGCCGATGCGCCCCCCTCCACGACGACCACCGGACGCTTCACGAGCTTGCCGTCCGAGGACAGCCACGCGCGAAGCTCCTCCTCCGACGCCGCGTCGACCTTTGCCTTGCCGAGCGCGCGGTAGCTTTGGCCGCTCGTATTGAGCCACTTGCGGACGGGGAGTCCGCTCGCAGGGACCCACGCGCGAAGCTCGGCGGGCGTAGGCGGAGCGTCGACGATGGCGCGCACGGTCACGGGGACGCCGTGCGCGCCCAGCCAGTTGAAGGCGCTCTTGCACGTGCTGCAGCCGGCGTACGCGAGGACCGTGACCTTCATGGTCGCAGGTATACGACGACGCTCAGCGTTGGGTGAGCCCGTTCTTCTTCACGTGCACGCCGCGGCCGAGCGCCTCGCCGTCGCCGTCCGCGTCGACCCAGACGGCGCCGGTCATCGCGAACGGGGCGATCTCCTTCGCGTCGCCCGCGAGCACCGGCGTCATCGGCGCCGAGCCCTCGGCGACGACGATGATCGCGTCGTCCGCCGCGAAGCGCGCCTTGGTCGACAAGTCTTGCCCGACCGCGCCCGAAGGCAGCGGCGACGGCGCCCACACGAGCGGCGGCGACGTCGCCAGCTCCGCGCCGGTGCGCGCCGAGATGACGCGGACGCGCTCGAGCGCCATCCACGGCGCGTGCTCCACGTGGATCGCGAACGTCACCTCGTGCCCCTTCGCGAGCCCGCCGATGGGCGCGCCGTTCGCGGTGACCCGCACGAAGGGGCCGTTCGAGAGGACGACGTCGCGCGCGTCGCGCACGCCCGCCACGAGCTCGCCCGTCTGCGCGCCCGTCCACGCGCCGGACCGCGCGTCGTCGGGCACGCGCACCCACGTGCGCGGGTAGCCGGCCTCGTGACCGACGACGCCGTGCGTATCGCTGTCGGCCGTCGGCGTGACGGGGTGCGAGGTGCGGAGGAGCGCGAAGAAGTCCGCGAGCACCTTCTCGCGCCCGGCGACGTTCCGACCATTCCAGACCTCGAGCGCGTCGAAGCCGGCGTCGTAGCCGGGATCGGTTCCTGCCCCCGTCTTCGGGTCGAAGCCGAGCTGGTCGAAGTAGCCGGTCACGTTCGTGCGAGGGTGGTTGATTTGCAGGATGGGCGCCGGCGAGAGGTTGCGCGCGCGCACCGCGGCGAAGACGTCGCGCGGGCTTCGATCGCGCACCTCGGGCGCGCCACCGCGCGGCTTGCCCGGCTCGAACGGGAGCGGAAACGCGCCCACGTGGCCCCACGGCTTTCGGCTCGCGTCGGTCGTCAGCTCGTCGCCGGAGAGCTCCACGAGCACCGCCTCGAGCCCGAGCTCGTGGACGACGCCGGACAGATCCGCGATCACGTTGTGCTCGGTGGCGACGGCGATCTCCAGCCCTTCGGCGGCGTTTCCGACGACGCGATCCCGCAGCGAGACCGGCGCGTCGGCGCCGAGCATCGTGTGCTGGTGAAAGTCGGTCGACAGGTAGCCGGTGGTGTCGACGACGCGCGCGACGAGCGTAGCCGCGGGCGGCGGTGTCCAGACCTCGCCGGGGCGCACGTCGGCCGACAGCGTCTGCGTGGCGTACTCGGGGCCGCGCGAGAGCGTCACCGTGTAGCTCCCCACCGCGAGCGGCACGTCCACGACGCCGTCGTGCGTCGTCACCTGGTTGCGCGCGGGCCCCGAGACGTGGGCCGGTCCGAAGTCGGGCGACGGTGTCCCCTGCACGCCTTCGATCGTGACCTTGCACGGCGACGGCGCGGGCGCCGAGGCGGACGCCATTCCCCGGCGCGCGCGCGGCGGCTCGCGACACGTGAGCGCGAGTCGCCCGGGGCGCGTCACGGGGAGCGTCACGCGGGCGGCGCGGTCCGCCACGATCTCGAGCGGCACGCGCGGTCCCGCCGCCGCGCGGCCTCCGCCCGACGCGAACGCGATCTCGTACTTGCCGGGCGGCAGCTCGCCGGCGAGGAGCGGCGCGTCGCCGGCCGCGGCGAGCGAGAGCACCTCTCCGCCCGGCGCGCCGTCCTTCGCGGGCGCGAACAGCGCGGCGCGCGCGCCCGAGAAGGCGGGCACCCTCGTCGTCCCCTCGAGGAGCGTCGCCTCGACCCGCCCGAGCTCCGCGTTCGGCGACGCGAGGATCAGCTCGGAGACGAGGCTGGCGGTGTCCGGGCGCTCGCCGACGAGGAACACGCGTGCATACTGCACGCTCTCGCCGGGCGCGAGCGCGACGCCCTTGGCTTGCTCGGTGTCCGTCCACCCGCCGCCGCTCACCGCCGCGATGTCGCCTTCGGTCGACGTGAGCGCGTAGCTGACGAGGCGACCGACGCCGCCGACGTACGGTCCACGGGACGGGCCCAGGAAGCCGCGCGCCTTGCCGGGCGCCGTCTTCTCCGCGCCGCCCCACTGCACGGCGTCGCCGAGGCCGAGGCCGGCGATCGGGCGATCGCCGCCGTTGGTCAGCTTCGTCTCGAGGAGGAGCGCGCGATCGCCTGGGCCGAGCGTGTAGCGCGTCGTGACGGCGAGCGCCTTCTCGTAGAGCTCGTGGCCGGTCGCCTCGACCCACGCCGCGCCGTTCTCCCCCGCGCCGCTCGCGAGCCGCTCGTAGACGCCCTGCCGAGGGAACGCCCCGAAGTACGTAAAGACCATGCCCAGCTCGTCTTTGCGCGCGCGCGCGTCGGCGGCGTCGACGAGGTTGCCGCCGCTCTCGGCGAAGCCGGCGCCGCCGCCGAGCTGGTCGATGACGAAGACGACCTTGTCGTTCTCGAGCACGACGTCGCCGGGCCTGCCGACCGCGTTCGGTCCGCCGAGCTCGCCGCCCTTGGCCATCGGGTGCACGCGCGCCGGCGCGGCGGCGGGCTTCGCGGCCTCGCGGCGCCCGCGACCCATCATCGTTGCGACGTCGCCCGCGCGCGGCGAGATTTCGATCTGCGGCGTCACGTCCTCCTTCGGCAGACACGCGCATAGGAGCGCGGCGGCGAGAGTGAGGACGGGCGCGGGCGCGCGAGGCATCCTGGGTGAGACCGGCGGCGGCGCCGATCCTTGGCCGCGCGTCATCGCCCCGCGAGGAAGCGCGCGAGCGCCTGGGCCTTGAGGAGCAGCGTGACGACCTCGATCTGCTCGTCCTTGGTGTGGAAGCCGACGCCGCGCGGCCCGAGGCCGTCGATCGACGCGATGCCGATGGCGCTCGACGTGCTGGCGTCCGAGCCCCCGCCGATGAGGGCCGCCTCGCCGTCCCCCAGGCCGACGGCGCGCGCGGCGCTGCCGTACGCGGCCATGAGCGCCGCGCTCGCGTCGGTGCGCTCGAGCGGGAAGCGCGCGATGCCGCCCTCGAGCTCGATGCGCGTGCCGGGCACGCCGGCGGCGGCCTCGTCGGCGGCAGCGCGGACTTTGAGGACCAGCGCGTCGCCGTCGGCGCGCGTGACGAAGCGCAGATCGACGAGCGCCTCGGCGCGATCGGGGACGGTGTTCTTCCCCTGCCCGCCGGAGATCTTGCCGACGTTAAGTGTCACGCCACGGTCGTAGTCGGTGAAGCCCTGGATGCGGTCGATGAAGCGGGCGAGCGCCCAGATCGCGTTCGCGCCCTCCTTGTGGCCGTTGCCGGCGTGCGCGGCCTTGCCGTGCGCGATCGCCGTCATGCCGCCGGTGCCCTTGCGGCGCGTGATGATCGCGTCGGCCTTGCGACCGGCCTCGAAGACGAGCGCGCCCGCCGCGCCGGCGATCTCGCGCCGCAGGATCGCCTGCCCCTCCGGCGAGCCGACCTCCTCGTCGGCGACGATGACGAGGCGGATGGGCGCGATCGCGTCCAAGCCCACCGTCTCGGCGAGCGCGCGCAGCGCCCACGCCACGACGACGAGGCCGCCCTTCATGTCGAGGACGCCCGGCCCGCGCCGCAGGTCGCCGTCGCGGCGAAAGCCCTCGAACGTGCCGGGGGGAAACACCGTGTCGAGGTGCCCGATGAGCGCGATCGGCCCGGCGCCGGCCCGGCCGCGGCTCGAGAAGACGAGGTGGTCGGCGTAGCGCGCGCTCGGCTCCGTGCGCGCGTCCAGGCCGGCGATACGCAGCGCACCTTCACGGAGCCGCGCGCCGACCTTGCGGCCGCCCTCGACGTTGTCCGTGAACGAGTTGATCTCGACGAGCTCCGCGAGCGCGCCTTCCATCGCGGCGCTCTGCTCGGCGAGCCAGCGCGTCGCGTCCTCCGCAAGGTCCAGACCCATGGCGCCATCGTACGGCGATCCGCTTTTTATCGCTTCTGCCTTGCGTTCTGTAAAAACAGAACGTAAAGAATCTTATGGCCGCCCCCGTTCCGCCCCTCCTCGAACGCACCGCCGCCGCCCGCGAGCGCGCGCGGGAGAAGCTCATGGCGCGCATCCCGCGCTGGTACAGCCCGTGGGGCCACCTGGTCGCGACGACCGGCGTGGGCCTCGCCGTCCTCGCGCTCGCACTCGCCGAGCTGCACGGGGTGCGGCCCGTCGAGCTCCTCACGATCCCGGCGGTCTTCCTCATCGCCAACGCGTTCGAGTGGCGCGTCCACAAGAGCGTGCTTCACCGTCGCCTCCGGCCGGTCCAGGCCATCTACGACCGCCACACCCCCGAGCACCACGCCGTCTACATGACCCACGACATGGCCATCCGCTCGGCGCGCGAGTTCAAGCTCGTGCTCATCCCCGCGCTCGGCATCGCCGGCATCGTCGTCGCGAGCACGCCCCTCGCGTTCGGCGTGCGGCTCCTCCTCGGCGCGAACGCAGGCTGGCTCTTCCTCGTCACGTCCGCGCTCTACATGGTGCTCTACGAGCTCTCGCACCTCTCGTACCACCTGCCGGAGACGACGTGGATCGGCCGCAGGAATCTCGTCAAATTCCTCCGCGAGCACCACGCGCGCCACCACGATCCGCGCCTCATGCAGAAGTGGAACTTCAACGTCACCATCCCGCTCTTCGACTGGCTCCACGGCACGATCGCCCGGGGGAGCGACGCGAGCCTGCGGGACGAGGCGCCGCGTGCGGCCCGCGCCGAGCAGGCCGAACAGGCCGACCAGGCCGCGCGCGCCCAACACGGCCAAGGCGCCGGACACCCCCACGACGGGCGGCACGCGGCGCCGCGCTGACGATGCGCGCCCAAAGGCCCGGTGCTACGCTCGGCCCCCATGTCGAAGCGATTCAAGGCCGCCGTCATCGGCGGCAGCGGGTACGGCGGCGCCGAGCTCATTCGCCGTTTGCTCCTCCATCCGCACGTCGAGCTCGTGCGCGTCGCGTCCGTCGACTTCATCGGCGAGCCGCTCTCCGCCGTGCACCCCAACCTCGAAGGGCAGACGGACCTGAAGTTCGAAGAGATCCCCGCCGGCGAAGCCGCCAAGGGCATGGACGTCGTCCTCCTCGGGCTGCCGCACAAAGTCAGCGCGCACAAGATGCCCGAGCTCATGGCGAGCGGCGCGCGCGTCGTCGACCTCTCGGGCGACTTCCGCCTGCGCGACGCGGCCGTTTACAAGCGGTACTACGGCGCCGAGCACCCGCACCCGGACAAGCTCTCCGGCGAGTTCGTGTACGGCCTGCCCGAGCTGCACCGCGAAGCGATCAAGAAGGCGCGGTACGTCGCGTCGCCCGGCTGCTTCGCGACGACGATCGAGCTCGCGCTCTTGCCGCTCGCGAAGAAGGGGCTCCTCGAGGGGCCCGTCGAGGTCGTCGGCATCACCGGCTCGTCGGGCAGCGGCATCGCGCCGCAGGCCGGCACGCACCACCCGACGCGCTCGGTGAACCTCAAGACGTACAAGCCGCTCGATCACCAGCACATCCCCGAGGTCGTCCAGACGCTCACCGACGCGGGCGCCAAGAACTTCAGCCTCCGCTTCGTGCCGGTGAGCGCGCCGTTGTCGCGCGGCATCTTCGCGACGAGCTTCGCCCACGTCGCCGAGCGCGTGTCGGCCGACGAGCTGCGCGCGCTCTACGCGGCGGCGTACGAGGGCGAGCCGTTCGTCCGCGTGCCGAAGAAGCGCCTGCCCGAGGTCGTCGCCGTGAGCGGAACCAACTACGCGGAGGTCGGCATCCAGCCGGGCGACGTCGCCGGGGGCCTGCGCACCGTGGCGTGCTTCTCCGCGACCGACAACCTCGTCAAGGGGGGCGCGGGTCAGGCCATCCAGTCGATGAACCTGATGCTCGGCCTCGATGAGCGCCTCACGCTCGAGGATCCGGGAGGGTGGCCGTGACGGCCGGCCCCGTCGTCCTCAAGCTGGGCGGCGAGGTCGTCACCGGACCGCACATGCCCGCCATCGCCGCCGACGTCGCCGAGATGCGGCGCGCGGGGCAGCCCGTCGTCGTGGTGCACGGCGGCGGGCCCCAGGCGACGGATCTGCAAAAACGCCTTGGGCAGACGCCGCACATCGTCGCGGGCCGCCGCATCACCGACGCGGACACCCTCGAGGTCATGAAGATGACCGTCGCGGGAAAGGTGAACGTCGATCTGTGCTCCGCGCTCCTCCGCGCGGGCGCCAAGCCCGTGGGCCTTCACGGCGCGAGCTCGATGGCGGTGCGCGCGACGAAGCGCCCACCGAAGATCGTCGCCGGCGGCGGCCCCGAGCCGATCGACTTCGGCCACGTGGGCGACGTCGTCTCGGTGAATGCCGAGCTCATCGCGCTCCTCGTCGGCGCCGGCTACGTGCCGGCGATCGCCTGCCTCGGCGCCGACGACGCGGGCAACGTCTACAACATCAACGCCGACATCGTCGCCAACAAGCTCGCCATCGCGCTCGACGCGCAGGCCCTCTTGATCGTGTCGGACGTGCCCGGCGTCCTCCGCGACGTAAAGGATCCCTCGTCGCGCATCGCGCGCATGACGCTCGCCGATGGAAAGAAGGCCATCGCCGATGGCGTCGTCACCAAGGGCATGATCCCGAAGCTCGAGGAGTCGTTCGAGGCCATCGGTCAGGGCGTACGCGCCGTGCACATCGTCGGGCGACTCGAGCGCGGGCAGCTCGCGCGCGAGGTCGCGGAGCCCGGCTCGGTCGGCACCGTGCTGGTCGCGGGATAGAGCGGCCGTGCGCATCGCGATCTGCGACGTCGGCCTCGGCAACCTGCGCAGCGTCGAACGCGCGCTCGCCCGCGCCGCCGAGCTCGCCGGCACTCGCGCCGAGATCGGCCGCACGACCGATCCCGACGCGCTCAGGCGCGCGGACAAAATCGTCGTGCCCGGACAGGGCGCGTTCCGCGACTGCACGAAGGCGCTCGCCGGCGGCATGGGCGACGCGGTCAAGGCGGCCGTCCTCGCGGGCACGCCGTACCTCGGCATCTGCCTCGGCTTGCAAGTGCTCTTCGACACGAGCGCCGAGGCGGCGGGCTGCGCGGGCCTCGGCCTCTTGCGCGGCAAAGTCGCGCGCATCGCCGGCGGCACCGATTCGTTCACCGGCGCCGCGCTCAAAGTGCCGCACATGGGGTGGAACCGCGTGGAGCCGACGCGGCCGTCGCTCGCCGGCGGCGAGCCGGGCTGGTTCTACTTCGTCCACAGCTACGCGGTCGTGCCTGCCGAGCCGAGCGTCGTCGCGGCGATGACCGACTACGGCGCGCCGTTCGTCAGCGCCGTCGAGAAGGACAACCTCTTCGCCTGCCAGTACCACCCCGAGAAGAGCCAGTCCGCCGGACTCGCGCTGCTCCAGCGCTTCCTACGGATTTGAGGGCTCGCTCAGAACGAGTAGACTCTGCCCATCCACTCGAGCGCGGCGACGAGGCTCTTCATCGGGAGCTCGTCGGCGTTCAGGATGATCAAGTAGCCTGGCTTGCCGCCGCGGGCAGCGCCGCGCGGATCGTAGACGAGCCAGTCGTTGGGCTGGCCGAGGTTCGCGATGGGCAGGCAGTCGTCGAGTCCTGTCGCGCCGCAGGCGACGGCGTCGTCGATGAAGCGGCGCGCCGCGCCCATCACCTTGCCGCCCGCCCAGTCTGCCGTACCGAGGAAGACGTTGTCGTAGAGCGTGGCGCCGTCGTGCAGCGTGAGGAGCGCGCGGTAGTCGTTCGGGAAGCTGACCTTGGCCTTCTTCTCCGCGGCCGCGATCTTCGCGAGCGTCGCCGGCTTGCCGAGCTTGACGGTGTGACCGCGCTTCTCGAACGGGTGCACGGCGACGGCGAACGCGCGCTTCACCGACGCGAGGTGCGGCTTCACCTTCACCGGGATCGCTTTGGGCGCGTGGGCGAGGAGCAGCTTCCTGACCTTCGGCTTCGCCCCTTCGCGCTTCAGGTCGTCATCGCCCGCGATCTGCTTCGGCGAGACGCCCGCTTTGAGCGCACGCTCCATCGCGACGAGCATCCCCTTGTCGTCGCCGGCGAGGGCGGCCGCGCACGTGAGATTGAAGACGAGCTGCGCCTCGACCTTCCCCTTGGGAACGCGCGACGCGAGCGCGGCGTAGCGTGCCGGATCTTTTCCGACGGCCGCCAGGGCGTTGCGTAA
>JAYVXL010000756.1:0-3677 GCA_043785185.1 Myxococcales bacterium | reverse complement strand
GGGGCGACCGGCGCGGCGGCCGACGCCGCGCGCCCGCCCGCCGCCGCTTCCACCGCCGCCGCGAGCGGGCCCACGGCGCGCACCGCCGTCGTGGTGCTGCCGATCCGGAACGCGACGACCGACCCTCGGTACGACGGCGCCCTCGAGGCGACGCTCCAGGCCGCGCTCTCGCCGTCGAAGAAGGTCGACGCGTACGGCGCCGAGCACCTTCGCGCGATGAGCAGCGCGTTCGAGCCGGGTGCCGAGCTCGACGTCGAGGCCGCCGCCCGCTTGCTTCAGGCGCGCGACCCGCGGCCCTTCGTGCTGGTCACGGGGACGGTCGCGGGGGAGGACGGGCGCATCGGCGTCACGCTCGATGCGCGCGATCTCGAGGGCCGGAGGAGCGTGATGCACGCGCACGAGGTCGGCTCGGACGCGCTCTCCCTCGCGACCAAGCTCGCAGTGGCCTTGCGCGTCGCGCTCGGCGATCCCCCCGGCGCCGGCGAAGGCGCGAGCCCCGCGCTCTCGCCCTCCCTCGACGCCGTTCACGAGTACGTGAACGGCATGCGCGTCCGGAACTCCGGCGACTACGCCGGCGCCGCGACGCTCTTTCGCCGCGCGATCGAGGCCGATCCGCCGTTCGCCGAGGCCCACGCGGCGCTCGGCATCACGCTGTACGATCTGCAAGACCACGAGGCGGCCGCCAAGGAGGTGGCCCTCGCGCTCCGCGGCGGCGACCGCATGGGTCAGCGGCGCCGCCTCGGGCTGCTGGCGGACTTCTACGCCGCCGAGAACCGGCAGAGCGAGTCGATCAGCGCGTCGGAGCAGATCCTGTCGCTGTGGCCGGGCGACCTCGAGACCGAGATCGCGCTGACCGCGACCGCGCTCGACGCGCGGCAGTGGGCGCTCGGCATCGAGCTCGCGCGCCGCGCCGCGAAGGACCACCCGGCCGCGGTGGTCGCGCGCTGCAACTTGTTGCTGGCGCTCGTCGCCACCGGCGCCTTCGAGGAGGCGGCGCGCGAGGGGGACGCGGCGCTCGCCGCCTTCCCGCGCCTCACGCGCTACGGCTACGCGTTCATCTTCGCGGCGCACGCGCTCCTCGGCGCGCGCGAGAGGGCCGAGGGCGTGCTGACGAAGCTCGCGCCCGTCGACGCCGAGTTCGCCGACGAGGGCCGCGCCGATCTCGCGATCTACGAGGGCCGCCTCGACGACGCGACCGCGCTCCTCCAGGGGCAGATCGATCTCGCCGTCGCGCAGGGTAAGCCGGAGAACGCGCGGACGGAGTACCGGTCGCTCGCGATCGTGCGCCTTCGTCGCGGTGACAAAAAGGGGGCCGCCGCGGCCGCGCGTGCGGGGCTCGGCGGCGGGAGCGTCGAGCTGCAGTACACGCTCGCGAGCACGCTGCTCGCAGCCGGCAGCGACAAGCCGGCGACCGAGCTCGCGCGCCGGTGGGCGGAGAGCGCCGCGCCGACGGCGCGCTTTCACGGCAAGCTCCTCGAAGGCGACTTGCTCGTCGCGCGCGGGCGTGCGCGCGACGCGACGGCGCCCTACCGGGCCGCGCTCGGCGTGCTCGACCAGTGGCGCGGCCACGAGCGCCTCGGCCTCGCGCACCTCGCGGCCGGCGCGTGGGAGGCCGCGCACGCGGAGCTCACCGTCGCCGTCGAACGCCGCGGCGAGGCCGCCGTCCTCGAGACGCCGAGCCTGCAGCACCTGCCGCCCGTTCTCTTCGGCCTCGCGCGCGCGGCGGAGGGGCTGAAGCTGCCGCACGCCGAGGACACCTACCGCGCGATCCTCGCGCGCGCGCCGAGAGCGCAAGGCGATCCGCAGGTCGCCGAGGCCCGGGCCCGCCTCGCCGCGCTCACGGCGAACGCGGCCGCGGCGCGCTAAGCCCATCAAAAGCCCAGCAAAGGCCCAGCAAGGCGCGGAGCCACCAAGCGTCCGCGTCGTCCTCGTCGGGCGCGTTACCCCTTGTCGGGCTTGTCGGGCTTGTCGGGCTTGTCGCCCCTGACGGCCTGCGCGCTCTTGCGATCGAAGATGCCCGGGAGCTTCCGGAACAGCTCGGAGACGATCGCGTCGAGCGGCGTCTCCAGGACGGACCGCGACGGCCCGGGCGCTTCGGCTTTTCCCGTCGCGGCGGCCCCGGCCCGCGGGCCGCGCTCGATGCGCATCGCGACCATGCGCGCCTGTCGCCCCGCGTCGACGAGCTCCGGCTCGAGCTCGTAGGCGCGCTCGTAGAGCCGCCGCGCCATGTTCAGCTTGTCGTTGGCGACCGCGAGCTGCCCGAGGACGTAGTACGCGAGCGCGCAGTCGGGGTTCGCTTTGGTGACCGTCGCGCAGAGCTGTTGAAGGTCTGCACGGCGCGCAGCATCGTCCATGGCGCGGTCGACGCGCACCCCGGCCCACGCCGCGTAAAGTGCGTACTCGGGCTCGCTCGGTTGGAGCCCGAGCGCGCGGCGAAGCTCAGGGAGCGCGCGCTCGGCGCTCTCCGCGCGCAGGTGGGCGCGCCCTGCATGAAACGCCGCTTCCGCGCACAGCCGCTTCTCCGCGTCCGTCCGCGGTTCGCGCGGGGCCGGCTTCGGCTTCGGCTTCGGCTGCGCCTCGCCGACCGGCGGGGTGACCACTTCGAAGCCACGGGCCGCGTCGCGCTTTTTTCGATCCTCGAGGAGCCGCTGGAGCGCGATGCGTGCGCGGTCGTGACTGGCGGCCGACGGCGGCGGCACGACCGCCGCCATGCTCCGCGAGATGCGACGAACGTGCGGGGCCTGCGGCGCAGGCGCGTCGGCGATGACGGCGGCGGTGCGCGCCGGCGACCGGCGATATTCGGGTGGGATCGGGCGCGCCGGCGCCCGACGCACGCCGGTCGGCTGGGCGTGGAGCTTCAGCGCGCGCCCCATGAGCAGCGCAGCGAGGAGCGGGGGGACGTCGAAGTCGGCGTCCCGCGAGGTGAGCGAGAGCACCGACTCCGTCCCGTCGCAGAGAACCGCGAGCGCGACCTCCTCGGGAGTGAGCTCGAAGTCGTCCGCCACGTCCTTGATCGGCGCGCTGAGCTCTGGGTAGCGGTCGGAGTCGAGCTGCAGGAGCGCCTCGATCGGCCTCTCTCCGAAGCGAGACGCCGCCTCGTAAAGGATCGGGCTCACGCGGACCGGGAAATGCCCCACCTCGTCGACGCGCGACGCGCCGGCCTCGAACGACCACTCGCAGCGCCCACGGAGGAGGCAACCCATGACCTTGCTCCGCACCTGCTCGGTGAGCGCCTGGGTCAGCTCTTCGTGCGTCAAGAAGCCGTACTCGACGACCACCTCGCCGAAGCGCACGTGCTCGTTGTCGATGAGGCCGTCGGTCATTCGCCGGATGACGGCGACGTGCTGGTCTTCCGTAAGGAGGTTCGCCCGGATGAGCACCCTGCCCAGCGTCTCGCCGAGCGCGCCGGCCTCGGCGAAGACGATCGCCCCGGACCGTGCGTACACGCGCGTCGTGATTCCCTCGGCACGGAGATCGAGGACGCCGGTCAACCTCTCGCGCTGGAGATCGACCAGCGGCTCCGCGGCCTCGCCTAGACCAGGACTGCGCACGGCGAACGCGCCTTCCGGTCGAGGAACCCGTCGGGGCCGAACATGCGCGTCTAGGAGACGCCAGCGGTATCCGCGGGTCAAGCCGCGCCGAGCGGCGCGCGTCGCAGTTGCCAGGTTTGTCTCGAG
>JAYVXL010000755.1:0-3682 GCA_043785185.1 Myxococcales bacterium | reverse complement strand
TCGTGAAGCTCGAGAATCTGATCAGCACGTCCGGGTCGCCCGAGCACAAGTACATCGGGGAGCTCGTGCTCGGCACGTTCCTCGGCTACGAGCTCGCCAAGCAGGTCGACGTGGGCGCGCGCGTCTGGGCGAACGTGATCTTCGCGGGCGAGAAAGGCGCCGTCGGCGTCGTCGAGCCGACGTTGCGCTTCCACTTCGGCAACGTCCACCCGCTGGTCGCCGGCATCCTCCCGTTCGCCGGGTCGGCGCTGACGAACCCGCAGTTCGGCGGCATCCGCGTGGCGGTGAACGCGCGCTTCTGAGCGGAGCGTTCGCGAGACCGTAAGGTCCGACCGCGGAGGTGCGTTGCTCCTGGCGAGAGGCCGGCAACGCGCCTCCGCTGCGTTTTGTTCCCTGAAAGGCCGCCGCGCCGTTCGCCCGTGAAATCGTGCGCGCGAGCCTGCCCCACGCGCGCGGGCGCGTGTACACTGCCGGGAGGTTCCAAGGAATATCCATGCGCCTCCGAGTCGCCTTCACCGCCGCCGCCTCGCTCCTCTTGTTCGCGTGCGGGCCTGCGGCGCGCGGAGGGGCGAGGGGGCCGGGCGCGGAGCACCCCGTCGCGAAGGCCGCCTCCGTGGGCGACGACGACTTCGCCGGCGCCGTGCACGAGCTGCTCACGAGCGAGAACGGCTCGCAAAAGCGCGCGACGCTGCTCGCCGGCGTCGAGGCGCGGCAGATGACGCGCGCGGCGGCGCGGTTCCGCTCGCACCGCTCCGCGCGCGGCCTCGTCGCGGTCGCCGGCGGGCTCTACCTGGTCAAGACGGGCGAGCTGTCGGCCGGCGTCCTGGGGCCGAGCGGCAAGGAGGCGCTGCGCGCAGCCGTCCGCGAGCTCGCGAGCCGCGGCGACGAGGGGCGCGCGCGCGCGCTCTACGAGATCCTCGGGCGCATCTCGTCGCCCAGCGAGCAGCCGGAGGTCCAGACGCACCTCTCCGCGCTGCAGCAGTGGACGAAGGACACGCTCGCGACCGGCGGCCCCGTCGCGCAGGCCGGCGCGCTCGCGAACGTCACCGTCACGCGCCACCTGCTCGAGCCGAGCGACGTCTCGCGCGAAGAAGCGGTCGCGCGCACGACCGACTGGATCGACAAGGCGCTGCAGCTGCGCGCCACCTACCGAGTCAAGCGCGTGCCGCCGGCGCGCGAAGAGGCCGGCGAGGCGCTGCGCGCGCTCGGCACCGGCGCAACGGTGCTCGCCGCGGTGTACCTGCGCGACGCCGACGCGAAGGGCGCCGTCGACGCGATCGAGAAGGCGCAGGCGCGCGAGCTCGCGCGCCCCGAGCTCTTGAAGGCGCTCGAGCAGGCGGCCGAGCGGCCGGAGGCGACGCGCTGGCTCGAGGTCGTGCACGTCCTCCGCCCGCCGCCGCAGCAGAACCGCGAGGAAGAGGAGATCGTGAGCGATCAGGACCTCGTGCGCGCGGCGAGCTTCGCGTCG
Organism: Myxococcales bacterium; assembly: GCA_043785185.1. Lineage (GTDB taxonomy): Bacteria > Myxococcota_A > Polyangia > Polyangiales > Polyangiaceae > JANYHK01. The sequence continues at coordinate 2,214 of JAYVXL010000755.1, read as the reverse complement.
GCGATCGAGGCCTACCGGCTCGACCCCACGCTGCCCGAAGCGGCCGGCGCCGTCGCCGCGGCGCTCGAGGAGCTGGGCATGGCCGAGGCGAGCCCGGCGATCCTCGCCGACACGGTGAAGGCGCACCCCGACGCGCGCGTCCTGTCGGGCGCGCTCGCGATCACGATGCACGCGATGGCGGGCGAGGTCGAGGCCGACGACCCGGACGCTGCGCGCCGCGCGTTCAAGGCGGCGGGCCCGGTGCTCGAGGTCGCCGACGCCAAGCCCGCGCGAGTGAGCCCGACGCCGTCGCGCGTGCGCGCGATGATGGGCGACATCGAGCTGCGCGAGGGCCGCCTCGAAGAGGCGCGCGCGCTGCTCACGGCGTCGGCGAAGATGGAAAAGGCGGGCAGCGTCTTCCTGTCGCTCGCGCGCATCGAGTGGCACGACGGAAAGAGCGCCGCGGCGCTCGATCACCTGCGTAACGCGCTCGGCGCCGAGGACGCGGCGCACGACCCCGCGCTGCGCGGCGAGATCCTGCTCACCACGAGCGACATCGCGCGCGAGCAGGGGGACATGGCGTCCGCGCGCACGCCATTGACCGAAGCGCTGCGCGAGCTCGCGAAGGCGCGCGCGACGCCCGACGGTGAGGACCGCGCGCGCGTCGAGCGCCTGCTGGCGCGCGTGCTCGATCGGTTCGGGGCGACGAAGCCTGCGCAGCGCGCGCTCGAGCGGGCGTTCGACGCGGCGCCGCGCGACAAGCGGCAGGGCGCGGCGACGGTGGGGCAGCTGGTCGGGCGCGCGTTCGTCCGCGGAGACCTGCCTGCCGCGCGCGACGGCCTCGCGCGCGGCCTCGCGGCGGATCTCGACAACGACGATCTCGTCTACTACGCGCTCTGGGTCCGCCTCCTCGAGCGTCAGCTCAAGGCCAAGACGGACGGGACGGCCGAGCGCGTCTTCGCCGGCTCGATCGAGAGCGGTCGCTGGATCGGCAAAATCGCGCAGTTCGGCGCGGGGACGCTGAAGGCCGACGAGCTCCTCGCCGCCGCGAAGACGCCGGCGCAGAAGACCGAAGCGCTCTTCTATTCGGCGATGGATCGCCGCGCCGCCGGCGACGCCGCGGGGGCCGACGCCACGTTGCGTCAGGTCGTCGCCGCGGGCGGCGTCGATCTGATGGAGGCGGCGATCGCCCGCGAGATCCTGAGCGGCCCAAAGGCCGACGCGTTCGGCCCGCTGCCGGCCGGCGTCTCGCTGCCGTGAGCCAGGGCGCCGCAGCGAACCTGCGTCGCGCCCTCGATTGGGGGAAGATTGCGCCGCTGCGCCTGCGGGCGCGCCTCGTCGCCGAGGGCGTCTACGCGGGCGCGCACAGGAGCGCGCGGCGCGGCGCCGGCGTCGAGTTCGGCGGCCACCGGCAGTACGTTCCGGGCGACGATCTCCGCTGGCTCGACCGCCGCTCGCTCCTTCTGCACGATCGCCTGCTCGTGCGGCAGTTCGAGACCGAGACCGATCGCGCGCTCCGCCTCGTCGTCGACGCGACGGGCTCGATGGGCTACCGCGGCAAGGACGCGCCCGCCGCCAAGCTCGCGTTCGCCGCGCTCGTCGCCGCCGCGCTCGCGCGCATCGCGATCGGCGCGGGCGATCCCGTCGGCCTCAGCTTCATCGGGGACGCGCACGCGCGCGGCGTGGGCGTCTCGAGCGGGCGCGAGGCGTTCGAGCGCGTCGTCGCCGCGCTCGAGGCGAGCGAGGCGAGCGGCGACGCGACCGTCGACGAGGACGTGCTCGATCGCGCGCTCGGCAGCGTCGCGCGCTCGGCGCGGCGCGGCTCGGTGCTCGTCGTGCTGAGCGATCTGCTCGATCTTCCGCCCGAAGCGATCGACCGCGTCGCGGCGCTGGCGTCGCGCGGTCGCGTGCTCGTCGTCGTACAGACGCTCGACCCCGACGAGGCGCGCTTCCCCTTCGAAGGCACCGTCCGCCTGCGCGCGCTCGAAGGCAAGGCGGTGGTGGAGACCGACGCCGAGGCAAAGGATCGCTACCTCGCGAACCTGGCGACGCTGCAGGACACGTGGGAGCGAGCCCTCGTCGCGCGCGGCGCGCGGCTCGTGCGCGCGGAGACGAGCGAGGACCCGGTGCGCGTCGTCCGCCGCGTGCTCGAGGCGTCGCGCGGCGCCGGCTGAGAGCCTCATACGGAAATCACCGTCGTGCCGGCGGGTGTCGCCGACGCGCGCCTCTGGGCCG
>JAYVXL010000754.1:0-3687 GCA_043785185.1 Myxococcales bacterium | reverse complement strand
TGGGCGGCGGGCTCGGGCACCTCGCGAACGACGAGACGGCGGACATCGCGGCGCGCCTCGTGGGCTCGCGGATGAAGCGCCTCTTTTTGGGTCACATGTCCCGCGCGAACAATACGCCCGAGCGCGCGCTCGCCGCGGTGCGGCCGCGTGCGCGCGGGATCGAGGTGTCTGTGCTCGGGCACTCGGTGCCGATGGCGGCGCGCGTCGAGGCGCGGGGGCAGCTCGAACTTTTTGTTTGATGCGCCCCCCAGGAGGTGCGCGCGGCTTGTCGGGCTCGCCCCTCCTTTGCCCCTGGCGGGGGGGGCGCGTCGCGCCGGCGACGCTTTGCGCGCGGGGGGCGAGGGCGCCGGCGCTAGTGCGCTTAACGGGGCAAAGGAGGGGCGAGCCCGACAAGCCTCGGTGCGGTCGAGGGAGAGGGGCTGTCACGGGAGGGAGGTTGGGTCCGAGGGTTGGGGGAGGGGGGTCACTCGTCGAAACGTGGGGTGTGCTTTGGGGCGGGCTTGCAGCGGGTCGTGTCGGCGAGGAGGGCTGCGAGGTTTGGCGCGTCGTCGGCGTTGGCCTGCGCGCGGTCCTGAAGGACGCGGTGGACGCGATCGAGGGTGCGGGTGTCGTGGGTCTCGCAGACGCGGGTGATGAGCGCGTGGAGGGTCTTTTGCGGCTCGCCGTCGCCCAGGCCGGGCGCGCGCGCGTGGGCTGCGTCGAGGAACGCCGCGAGCGCGGGGGCGAGCACGTCGCCGCGTGGCCAGCCCGTCCCGAGCGCGGGCCATAGCTGTGGGACGAGCGGCATCGCGCGCGGGCCGAGCGCGAGCAGTTGATGCAGCTCGTTTGGGCCAATCGGCGCGCCGAAGCGTTTGGAGAATTCGGCGGCGCGCGGATCGGCGTAGTGCCGGTCGGTGCCGTGGAGCTTCCACGCGAACACGTACACCGTGACGCCGCGGCGATTGGGCGCGCGCGGCCAGAGGCCGTACGCCTCGTCGGCCAGGCGCTCGCCATCGTGCCCCTCGGTCAAGAGGTGCTCGAGCACCACGCGCGTCGCGGCTTCCCACTCGAGCGGCGACGCCTCGAGCGCGCGCCATAGCGCGACGACGCGGTCGGCCGGCACGCTGCGCGCGTTCGCGAACACCTCGGCGACGAACGCCGGATCGTGGCGCGACGTCATCGCTTGAACGAGGCGCTGGCGCGTGGCCGGCGTCGCAAAGGCCTGCTGGTACCAGCCCTCCGTGCACCCGCGGCGGCGGTCCAGCTTGCCGTCGGCGCGCATCGTGTGTGGGCACACGACGCCGTCGAGCATCTCGTAGTGCGCGCCGTCGCCGTCGCGCGGCCGCCCGGCCTCGCGCCAGGCGTCGACGAACCCGAGGCCAAACGCGAAGCGGTCGACGCCGGGGAAGCTCGCCGGCGCGTCCGCGCACTCCGTGCCATCGGCGCACGTCGCGCGCGCGGGGAAGAGCACGCGCGCGAGGTGGTCCTTCTCCGTGTCGGTCAGCGCCGCCGCGTTCGCGGTGAGCCAGCGCGCGTACGCCGCCTCGGCGCGCCGCCAGTAGCCTCCGGGCGGCAGGCGCGGCACCTCCAGGCGGTGGTACCGGTACTGGTTCTCGAGGAACTCTGCGTGGTCCGCGAGCCAGTGGCGCACGTCCGCGGCGACCGGGTCGGGCGACGCGCCGACCTCCTCGCCGAGCTCGGTCACGCGGAGCCACATCGCGCCCTCGGCCTCGAGCTCGCGCAGCTTCGGCTCGAGCGCGTCCACGCCGGGCGGCGGGCGCTTCAGGAGCACGTAACCTGCGCCGGGCCTCGTGCGGGTCACGTACTCGAAGTACGCGCGGCGCTCGCCGGGCGGCACCGACCGCGCGTCCATCGCCGCGTAGCGCCGCGCGCGTGCGCCGCCGTGCTCCGTCTCGATCGCGTCGCGGACGACCCACCCGGCCACGAGCGCGCGCTCGCCGGGCGGCTCGGTGATCGTGAGCGTGCGCGCGCCCGCGTCGAGCACGCCCGTGGGCCCCTTCGCCGTGGCCTGGTAGCGGCACGCGATCGTTCCGAGCAGCGGCGCGCCGAACGCGAACGCCTCGGGCGAGTCCTTGCGCAGCGCCTCGAGCGCGCGCGCGACGTTCTCGATCGACGCGATGAGCTCCTCTTCGAAGCTCGCGCGGTAGTCGGGGAGGAGGGCCGCATCGAGCTCGAACGTCACCGGCGCGCCGACGATCGCGCCGAGCTGCTGCGTCGCCTGCAGGAGGCGGGCGCTGCGCGGATCGAACGGCAAGCGATCCGGCTCGGGGACGATCACGACGACGACGCGGCCGATCGCCAGGCCGTGCGCGCCGCCGCCTCCGGCCCCCGCTCCGCCGCCGCACGCCGCCGTGGCAAAGGGCGTCGCGGCGAGGAAGAGCGCGAACAGCGCGCGCGCGCCGATCATTGGAAAGGGTCCGCGGGGCGGCGGCGGACGCGCGCGCTCGGCGGCGCGGGCGCGTGCGGGCGCGTGCTCGGATGGCAGTGGGCGGGCGCGGCCTCTTCGGCGAGCCCCACGAACGGATCGCCGGGGCGCGTGCGCGTTCGCTGCGCCATGTGCGCGCGCAGCTTCGCGAGCTCGGGCGGGCCGTCGTCGCAGAGCAGGTGGATGAAGTCGCGCACGACGCTCCACGGCGACTGCGGGTTTCGCGGCGCCCCCGCGTCGAGCCACGCGTCGAGGTGCGCGACGATGACGTCCGCGCGCGACCACCCGGGCGCGAGCGCCGGCCACATCTTGGGGAGGTGGACGATCGCCGCTGGGTGAGCGCTCAGCATGCCGCCCACGTCCGCGCGCGTGATCTTGGCGCCGAAGTCGCCGGCAAACTCGTCCCACAGCGCGTGGTCGTGGCCGTACGGGTCGAGCTCGCCGAGCACCCGCAAGAGCGCGCCGCGCCGCGCCGGATAGGCGGCCCAGAGGCGGCGCACTTCGTCTTTCACCAGCTGTCCACCCGTGTCGGCATGCTCGCTGAGCACGTCGATTCCCACGGTCCAGAGCGCGACGTCGCCCTCGGTCGCGCGGAGGAGCGCGAAGAATCCGGCGAGCGGCCGCGCCGACGTGTCGACGCGCGCCGTCGCCACGAACACGATCTCGGCGAGCTCTGGATTTTTTCGCGCGAGGAGAAACTCCGTCAGCCGCTTGCGCGCGACGTCGTTCTCGGCCGCCATTCGGTAGAGTGCGTATTCGCAGCGCGGCCCGCGCGGTCGGCCGCCGTCCGGCGCCTTCGGCGAGGGGCACAGGATGTACTCGTAGAGCGCCCCGTCGGGCGTCCGCGCCGTCGTCGTGTCGGGGCGCCCGGCGGCGATCCACCGGTCGACGATGGCCAGCGCGAAGCCCATCTTGTCCGTGCCAGGGAACGCGAACGGGATGAAGCCGTCGCGATCGCGGGTGAAGAGCGCCGCCGCGATTTGCTGCTGATCCTCGGGCTTCAGCGCCCCGAAGCGCGCGCCGAGCCACTCCGCCCATGCGCGCTCGGCGGCGTGGAACGCCGGCGCGTGGCCCTGCGCCTCGTCGCGGTGGTGCTGGTAGCCGTCGACGAAATGGTCGCGCGCGGTGAGGAGGTAGCGATCGATCTCGTCCTCCACGAGCTTGGGCTCGCTCGGGCGCATGAGCGTCGCGAGCCGAACGAGGCGCGTGATGGTGAGCGAGGTCGCGTCGCGCAGCGGCGTCGCATCGCTTCGCGAGGAGCC
>JAYVXL010000753.1:0-3704 GCA_043785185.1 Myxococcales bacterium | reverse complement strand
CGGGCGCGATGCGCGCGCGATCGCCGAGGAGCGCGCCGCCGGAGCGGACGCTCGAGGGGTCGACGGCGACGACGCCTATCGTCCGGCCCGCCGCGCGGAGCGTTCGGGTGAGCGCGGCGACGAGCGTGCTCTTGCCGACGCCCGGCGGCCCGGTGACGCCGACGCGGTGCGCGCGCGCGTCGGCTCCGCTCGCCGCGAGCTCGCGGAGGAGCGCGATCGCGGCCACGCGGCCAGAAGCGCGGCGGTCCTCCGTGAGGTTCAGCGCCTCCGCGACGGCGGCGCGCTCGCCGCGGACGACGCCGGCGGCGAGGTCGCTCACGCGTTCGCCTCGCGGACGAGCGCGACGAGGTCGCGCATGATCGCGTCGATCGCGAAGTTCTTCGGGGTGTAGACGCGCGCGACGCCGGCGGCGAGGAGGCGCCGCGCGTCCTCGTCGGGGATGATGCCGCCGACGACGACCGGCACGCGCGACAGCCCTGCTTCGCGCAGGCCGCGCACGACCTCCGGCACGAGCTCGAGGTGCGAGCCGCTCAGGATGGACAGCCCGACGAGGTGCACACCCTCCTGCGCAGCGCTCGCGACGAGCTGCGCCGGCGTGACGCGGATGCCCTCGTAGACGACCTCGAAGCCGGCGTCGCGCGCGCGGAGCGCGATCTGCTCCGCGCCGTTCGAGTGGCCGTCGAGGCCGGGCTTTCCGACGAGCATCTTCGCGGCCCGGCCGAGGGTGACGCCGAGCTCTCGGACGCTGGCGCGGAGCGCCGCGAGGTCGTCCGCGCCGCCGGCGCTCGCCGCGGTGGCCGCGCCGAGGCCCGTCGGCGCGCGGTACTCACCCATCACCTCGCGGAGCGCGCCGGCCCACTCGCCGGTCGTCACCCCGGCCTTCGCGCAGGCGATCGACGCGGGCATGACGTTCTCGCCGTCCTTCGCCGCGCGCTTCAGGGCGTCCAGCGACGCGTGCACTTTCCCCGCATCCCGCGCGGCGCGCCACGCGGACAAACGCTCCTTGGCCTCGTTCTCGACGCGCGGGTCCACCGTCAGGATCGCGTCCATGCCGCTGGCGGTCAGCGGCGACGGCTCCGTCTCGGCGAACTTGTTGACGCCGACCTTCACCTGTTCGCCGCGCTCGATGCGGGCGACGCGCGCGGCGTTGGACGCGACGAGCTGCTCTTTGATGTAGCCGCTCTCGATCGCGCCGACGACGCCGCCCGGCCCCGCGAGGACGGCGGTGACCTCGCGCCACGCGGCGTCCTCGAGCTCCTTCACCTTCGCCTCGATGACGTGCGAGCCCTCGAAGACGTCGTCCACCTCGAGCAGGTCCGTCTCGAACGCCATGATTTGCTGGGTGCGGAGCGCAAGCTGTTGATCCCACGGCCGCGGCAGGCCGAGCGCCTCGTTCCATGCCGGCAGCTGCACCGCGCGCGCGCGCGCATTCTTGGAGAGCACGACCGCGAGCATCTCGAGCGCGATGCGGACGATGTTGTTCTCCGGCTGCGCGGCCGTCAGCTCGAGCGAGTTGACCTGCACGCCGTAGCGGAAGCGGCGGAGCTTTTCGTCGGCGACGCCGTAGCGCGACGCGCCGAGCGCGTCCCACAGCGCGGTGAACGCGCGCAGCTTGCACGTCTCCTCGATGAACCGAAGGCCCGCGTTCACGAAGAACGACATCCGCCCGAACACGCGCGGCATCTGCGCCGCGGCCGCGCCTGCCCCTCCCGCCTCTTCGAGGCGCGCCTTCACGGTGTCGAGCACGCAGATCGCCGTCGTGAGCGCGTACGCGAGCTCCTGCACCGGCGTCGCGCCGGCCTCCTGCAGGTGGTAGCTGCAGATGTTGATCGGGTTCCACTCCGGCACGTTCGTGACGGCGTACGTGACGACGTCGCTCGTCAGTCGAAGCGACTGCGCCGGCGGGAAGATGAACGTGCCGCGCGAGAGGTACTCCTTGACGACGTCGTTCTGCAGCGTGCCGCTCAATGTCTTCGGGTCCACGCCGCGCTCTTCCGCGAGCGCGATGTAGAGCGCGAAGAGCCACGCCGCGGTCGCGTTGATCGTCATCGACGTGTTCATCTCGCCGAGCGGGATGCCGTCGAAGAGCTCGCGCATGTCGCCAAGGTGCGCGATGGGCACGCCGACCTTGCCGACCTCGCCGCGCGCGAGCTCGTGGTCGGGGTCGTAGCCGGTCTGCGTCGGCAGGTCGAAGGCGACCGACAACCCCGTCTGCCCCTTCGCGAGGTTCTGCCGATAGAGCGCGTTCGACGCCCTGGGCGTCGAGTGCCCGGAGTACGTCCTCATGATCCACGGGCGGTCTCGACTTGCCATGCTGCGTCTGTAATTATCGCACCGCGTCAGAGCACGTCACGGGAGATCGCGCCGGGCATCGCCCACGAGGACCATGAACGAAGCCACAAAGCACGCGCCGCCGCCCATTCCGCCGCTCGGCGAGGTCCCGAAAGAGATGGCCGCGTGGGTCATCCGCAAAGAGCGCTTGGGCGAGCCGCTCACGTCGTTCCAGCTCGAGATGATGCCGACGCCGGAGCCCGGGCCGGGCGAAGCGCTCGTCCTCGTGATGGCCGCGGGCGTGAACTACAACGGCATCTGGGCGGGCCTCGGCAAGCCGGTCAGCATCCTCGACGTCACGAAGAAAGACTTCCACATCGCCGGCAGCGACGCGTCCGGCATCGTGTGGAAGGTCGGCCCCGGCGTCACGCGCTACAAGGTCGGCGACGAGGTCGTGCTGCACTGCAACGTCACCTGCGGCCAATGCCCGGCGTGCAACGGCTTCGACCCGATGGCGTGCGAGGACCAAAAAATCTGGGGCTACGAGACCCCCTACGGCAGCTTTGCGCAGTTCTGCCTCGTGCAGTCGCAGCAACTCCTCAAGAAGCCGAAGCAGCTGTCGTGGGAGGTCGCGGCGAGCTACGGCCTCGTCTACTTCACCGCGTACCGCATGCTCGTCGACCGCGCGCGCGTGCGGCCGGGCGAGCTCGTGCTCATCTGGGGCGCGAGCGGCGGCCTCGGCATCTTCGGCGTGCAGATCACGAAGCTCCTCGGCGCCACGGCGATCGGCATCGTCTCGTCCGCCGAGAAGGGCAAGCTCGCAAAGGACGCCGGCTGCGATCACGTCCTGAACCGCAACGACTTCCCCGGCCTCGCGTTCCGCCCGGACGAGACGCCGGAGCAGCTGAAGGCGCGCATGGCCGCGACGAAGAAGCTCGGCAAGGCCATCTGGGATTGCGTCGGCGAGCGCAAGGGGCCGGACGTCGTCTTCGAGCACGTCGGCCAGGAGACGTTCCCCACGAGCGTCTTCCTCGGCGGGCGCATGAGCCGCATCGTCATCTGCGGCGCGACGACGGGCTTCAACCTCACGTTCGACGTGCGGCACCTGTGGATGCGCCAGAAGTCGATCATCGGCAGCCACTTCGCGAACGCCGAGCAGTGCCAACGCGCCAACGAGCTCGTGCACCAGGGCAAGATCAAGCCGGTGCTCACCGAGACGTACGCGTTCGGCCAGATCCCCGAGGCGCACGACGTCATGTATCGCAATCGGCACATGGGCACGATCGCGTGCCTGGTGTCGTCGCCCGCGCCGGGGCTCGCGACGCTCGAGGAGGCGCGCGCGGCCGCGGGATGAGCCGCCAGCCACCGCTCGAGGATCAGTCGTCGAGGATGACGAGCGGCGTCGGGGGCCGGGGCAGCTTGCCGACGCGCTT
>JAYVXL010000752.1:0-3706 GCA_043785185.1 Myxococcales bacterium | reverse complement strand
CCGCCACGTACTCATGGAGCATCCGTATCTCGTGCTCCTGGTCGCGGCTCGTCCAGCGGACAAGGTCGCCGATCGACACGATGCCAACGACCTTGCAGTCGACCACCACCGGAAGGTGCCGGCAGCGCCGCTCGGTCATGACCGCCATCGCCTCCTCGACCGAGCCTTCGAGACCGATGCAGGCGATCTGCTTCGTCATGGCTTCGGCTACCGTGGTCGACCCAGGGTCTCGGCGCGCGAGGATTACGCGTGTCATCAGATCGCGCTCGGAAATAATCCCGAGCGGCTCACCCCCCGCCGTCACCAGCAGCGCGCCCACGTGGGTCCTGCACATCTCGTCGACGGCATCGAGGACGGTCGCGCCGGGCGCGATGGAGTGAATCGTGTGGCCCTTGATCTCGAGGATCTCGCGAATGGTGCTCATGTGACGTACTCGCAGGAGTTGCGCCAGACCGCCTTCGCGCTCTGGTCGGTTACGTAGCCGTCTCGATCCCCAAGCCATCGCATGACGTCCATGGCCAAGACCTGGCCCACCACCTTTCCATCCGCAGAAATCACGATCAAGCGGTGCACCCCCTCGAAGGCCATCATCGCGGCGGCTTCCTCGATGGAGGCCGTCTCCTCGACCTTGAAGACGAAGGGCATCATGATGTCGCGCGCGGTCGACGCCGGGGCGCGTTCGAGGTGAAAGCCGGAGCTGAGCGCCCCATCGAACCCGCGTCTCATCCGCGTCTGCACCTCCTGGTCGGTAGCCTCCGTATCCCCGTTCAGGAAGTGCTCGCGGACGAGATCGCCCATCGAGACGTACCCGATCAGCGTGCCGTGCGCGTCGCTGACCGCCGCGCCGGTGAGCGCCGCGTCGAGCAAGAGCTTCGCGAGCGGCTCGAGGCGGAGCGTGCCTCGTACGACGAGAAAATCATCCCTCGTCATGATCGAGGAAACAGGCGTGCGGCTCGCCAGCGGGTGCCGTCCCGCCGCCGGGGGCCGAGAGATCGCTTTTTTCATGGGCCGCTCTCCAATTCTGCTTAAAGCCGTAGCCACGATTCGGAGGCGTGGGGCGCGCGAGCGCATCGCTGACGCGACCGTGACATTGCTCAAGCCGCCCCCTGGAGGCACCGCCCTGCGTTCAGCTGGAAACGTCGGTCTTCGAGCTCTCTGTCGCCGATGAGGCTGAGGAGGACGACACACGGCCTCCGCCGAGGTCGGTCCGCGCGCGCGCGCCGAGCACCACGCGCACCGCGTGCTCGCGCGCGCCGCCCGCGGGAGGCACGATCACGTTCGACGCCACCTTCGCGCCGTCGACGCTGATCGACAGGACGCCGCGCGCCACGTGGTCGGGGTTCTCGACGCGAATCACGAGGCGCGCGTCGCCGACGCGCACCGTCGCCTCGAAGCCGGGCCAGGACGGCGGAATGCACGGGTCGACGCGGACGCCCCCTTCGACGCGGGTGATGCCGAGGATGGCCTCGACGCCGAGGCGCCACGTCCACGAGGCGGCGCCGGTGTACCAAGTCCAGCCGCCGCGACCGACCCGGTCTGCGGAGTCGTACACGTCGGCGGCGATGACGTACGGCTCGACACGGTAGCGCGCGATGGCGGCGTCGCCGCCCGTGTGGTGGATCGGGTTGAGGAGCCGGAAGATGCGCTCGGCCGCCGCGCCGTCGCCGAGCTGCGCGTGGGCCCAGCCGAACCACGCCGCCGCATGCGTGTATTGTCCACCATTCTCGCGAACCCCGGGCGGATAGGCCTGAATGTACCCGGGGTCGCGCTGCCCGCCTTCGAAGGGGGGCTGCAAGAGGAGGACGAGCCCCTCGCGCTCGCGCACGAGCATCTTCTCGGCCGAGCGCATCGCCTTCTTCGCCCGCGCCGGCTCCGCGGCGCCCGACAGCACGGACCACGACTGCGCGATGGAGTCGATGCGACAGGTGGGCGCGCGCGACGTGCCGATGGGCGTGCCGTCGTCGTAGAACGCGCGCACGTACCAGGCGCCGTCCCACGCGCTCGCTTCGGCGGCGGCGCGCACCCGCTCGGCGCGCGCGCGCCAGGCGGCGGCGTCCTCGCGGCTCTTCGCGCGCTCGCAGAGGAACAGGAACTTCTCGGTGACGGAGTAGAGGAACCACGCGAGCCAGACGCTCTCGCCTTTGCCGCCGTCGCCGACGCGGTTCATGCCGTCGTTCCAGTCGCCGCTGCCCATGAGCGGGAGGCCGTGCGGACCCTCGGTGTACCCGTGCGCGAGCGCGCGGCGGCAGTGCTCGAGCAGCGGCGCGGGGGCCTCGCCTCGCGGGAACTTCGCGTAGCGGTCTCCTTCGTCGGCGCGAAGCGGGACCGCGTGCAGGAACGGCACCTCCTCGGCCAGGATTCCGACGTCGCCGGTCGCGGCCACGTAGTGCGCGGTGACGTACGGGAGCCAGAGGTAGTCGTCGGAGCAGCGTGTTCGCACGCCGGCTTCGGCCGGCGGATGCCACCAGTGGAGGACGTCGCCTTCCTCGAACTGGTGCGCCGCGCACATCAGGATGTGCGCGCGCGCGATGTCCGGCGACGCGTGCATGTAGGCCATCACGTCCTGGAGTTGATCGCGGAACCCGTAGGCGCCGCTCGATTGATAGAACGCCGCGCGCGCGAAGTAGCGCGACGAGAGGCTCTGGTAGAGGAGCCAGCGGTTGAGCATGAGATCCATCGCCCGCTCCGGCGTCTTCACCTGCACGGCGCCGAGGAGCTCGTCCCAGCGCTCGTTCAGGCGCCTCCGCGCCTCGTCGGCGCTGCCCGCGGCCTGGAACCGCCGCGCGAGCTCGAGGGCCTGCGCGCGGTCGGCGCCTTCGCCGAGGACGAACGTGAGCGTGACCTCCTCGCCCGCGTGCAGGTCGACGTGAATCTGAAGGGCCGCGCACGGATCGATCCCCGGCTCGGTCGTCCCGGCGAGGCCCCAGCGCGCGAGACCGGCCGGGTGCGTGTAGTCCCCGCTTCGCCCGATGAACTCCGTGCGATCGCAGGTGAAGCCGTGGTGAGGCCGGTCGGCGGTGACGAAGGCCACGCGGCCGGCGAACGCGGCGTCGTAGGTCGATCGCGCGAGGACGCAGCGCGCGTCGGCGTCGAGCTCGCAGAGCACGCGCGTCCGAGCGTCCGTGCGTGAGACGCCGAGCAGCCACTCGACGTAATAGGTCGCGGTCAGGCGCCGCGCGCGGCCGAGGACATCGCGGAGCCGCAAGCGGAGGAGCTTCACCGGTTGATCGGCCACCACGAAGACGGTCAGCTCCTGCTCGACGCCGTGGCTCGTCTGCTCGAAGACGCTGTAGCCGGCGCCGTGACGGACGCGCGCGTTCGCAGAGAAGCCCGCGGGGAGCGGCGTCGGCGACCAGACCTCGGCCGTCTCTTCGTCGCGCAGGTAGACGACCTCGGACGGGGCGTCGGTCACCGGATCGTTGCGCCAGGGCGTGAGGCGATGCTCGCCGGCGTTGACCGACCACGTCGCGCCGAGGGACGACTCGCTCACGAGGCAGCCGAGCTCCTCGTTCGCGAGCACGTTGCACCACGGCGCGGGCGTACCCTCGTCGCCAGGGATGACGACGTACTCGCGCCCGTCCTCGGTGAAGCCGCCGAGCGCGTGACCGAACACGAGGAGCGGGGCCTGGGCAGGCGCGACCGCCGCAGCGACAGGCTCGGGCGCACGCGTCGGCGCGAACGGCGGGAGCGGCGGCCGGAGCGGGGG
>JAYVXL010000751.1:0-11868 GCA_043785185.1 Myxococcales bacterium | reverse complement strand
GCCCCCACCACCACCGGGCTTCGGGGTCGCCGCGCCGCCGCCGCCGCCCCCACCGCCGCCCCCGCCACCGCCCGGCTTGGGCGCCGCTGCGACCGGCTTGTCGGTGGGCGACGCCGCGGGCGCGCCGCCACCGTTCTTGGTGGGATCGTTCATGGCCATCGGCGCGGCCGTGCCGGTGCCCGTCGCGGCCGGCGCAGTGTCCGTGGGCGCCGCCGTCGCGGTCGCCGACGGCAGCGCGATCGAGGCGACCGGCGTCTCGGTCTTCCGCGTCGCGAGGAACCCGATCGTCCCGAGCATGCCGAGAAATACGGCGCCGATGACGCCGTACACCATCATGTTCTTGTTCTTGCCGCCGCCCGTCTCGCCGCCCGGATAGTCGCTCGTGTCGGCCGGCGGAGGGGCGAGGATCGGCGCCGCGAGCGCCGCGCCGAACGCGCCGCCGCCGCCGAGGTTCATGATGTCATCGACGTGCGAGCTCTTCTCTTCCTTCTTCTCCCCCATGTTGCTGAGGGCGCGGATGTCGATGAGGCCCGAGCCGTCGCCTTGCGGCGCGGCCGCCGGCTTCTTCTCTTCGCTCGCCGTCAGCGCGGTGAGCGAGAAGAGCACGCTGTTCTCGTTGCGCTGACCGGTCAGCTTCTGGTCGCCCTGGAGCTCGGGTGAGCCCACGGGTGCGCTCGTCATCACGTCATCCTCGCCGCCGGCCGCCGAGGCGCCGCCGAAGAGGTCTCCGCCACCGGCGCGGCCGCCGACGCGGCGCGCGGCCACGGGCGCGACCACGGGGGGCGGCGCGCTGCCGAAGAGCGCCGCGGGCGCGCCGTTGCCGTTCTTGCCGCGCGCCGAGACCGGGACGTGCTCGGTCGCCGTCGCTTCGTGATCGTAGGTAGGCGGCTCGGGGTTGCCAAGGCTGAGCGGCGGCTGATCGGCGTACGCCAGCTCCGGCGGCGTCGACCCGCTCGCGCTGCACGCCGCGAAGAGCGGCTCGATCTCGCGGAGCGGCAGCCAGTCGGGCATGCCGTCCTTCCAGCAGTACGTCTCGTCGTTGCACACGCCGGCGCGGTACTCGGCCACGATCTCGTGGAGCGCCATCGTGCGCTGGTCACCGTCGGCGACGTTCACCGTCCACTGCTCGGTGCCGGCGGTGTAGTCGAAGACGGCGCCGCCCGCGTCCCCACCGCCGCCCGCGGCTTGCTCGTTGCCGTTGATGACGATCGTCGCGCTGCACTTCTTGCAGCGGATCTTCACGATCTTGCCGAGGACCTTTTCGTCCGCGATCGTGTACTTGGCCTGACACGACTGGCAGGAGATCTTCATCGCAGGTCCTGTGCGTCGAAGCTGGCTTCGGCGTGGTGGCGGGCGCGGTCAGCGTCCATTTAGGCGTCTCCTCGACAAGTACGAACTATAGCGGTCCGTTTCCGTAGCGATCAAGCAACCGTCCGAACGAGCGTCATTGAGGCGAGGCGAGTTGAGGCGTGGCGAGGCGTGGTCGGCGGTCGGTGTTCGTGGCTCCGAGCGCAGCTTTTGGTTGCGTCTTTGCGTCTTTGCGCCGACGGGCGACGCACCGGCCGATGAAGTGTTGGACAGCCGACCCCCGAACATCATGGGTCGCGTGGCAACGCTCCGAACGTGAGACGAACGTCCCCCGCGATTAGTTCAACAATACCAGCGCCGTCCCGTCCTTCCCACAGAAGCCTGCCGCGCCCTCGAAGCGCGCGCCGCAGGTAGGGCAGATCTTCCCTTTCGGCGACAACGCCGACACTGTCGCCGTCGCCGCAACGGCGGCGTACGGGAGGAGCTCTTCCTTGTCGGTCGGGCAGACCTTGACGCCGGGCGGGAAGCCGCGGCGGCACACGGGGCATACGCCGCCCGCCGGCGCGAGCTGCGCGTCGTCCGCCTCGGTCAGCGGGACGAGGCGCGTCGCGTCGGCTCCGCAGAAGTTCCCCGCGGGCGGCGCGTACTCGCGCTTGCACGTCGGGCAGAACATCGTGCCCACGGCCGCCGCGGCCGCGCGCTTCACCCGGAGCACGCTCTCCTCGTGCGCGCGCTGCTGCGCCGCGTGCGCTTCGAGCTTCGCGCGCTTGCGCTCGTCGGCGTCGCGAACGAGCTCGGCGTGGCGCTCCTCGGACTCTTTCTCGAGCGCGTCGGCCTTCTTCGCGCGGCGCGAGTACACGACGGCGATGACGCCGAGCACGACGACGAGGGCGCCGACGATCGCCACGAAGATCGTCTTGCGTTTGCGCGCGCCGTCCTCGCCGCGCGCGTCGGCGCCGCCGATGCTGCCGCCCGCGATGACCGCGGTGGCCGCCGCGTCGTTCTCGCCGGCCGCGTTCAGGCCATTTTTGGCGAGCAGATCGTCGTAGCGCGCCGCGGAGGCGACCTCGACGACGACGCGGACGCTCTTCTCCGCCGCGGTCGCGACGAGCTCGGTCGTCCCCTCGGGCGCGCCGTCGATGGCGGTGACCTTGCCGTTCGGCTCGAGCTTCACGCGGCTCGCCGCTTCGGGGTCGGCGAGCGCCCACGAGGTCGCGGTCGGCGTCGGGCACCCGGCGGCGTCGGTGACGACGGCGCGGAACACGAAGACCTCGCCGGGCCGCATCAGCTTGCGGGACGGGCGCACCTCGAGGCGCGCCGGTTCGCCCGGCGTGCACGCGGCGCGCGGCGCGGGCGCCGGCGTGGGCGTCGGGGCGGGGGCCGGCGCGCTCGCGCTCGGCGCCGTCGGCACGCCGTCCTTCGAGACGAGCTCGAAGCCGCGCGACCGCTTCACGTCGGCGATGCAGCGCCCTTCGTTCAGCGTGATCTCGTAGCGCCCGGTCTCGATGACGTCGATGTGCTTGTCGCTCGTCGCCGCGATGAGCGTGTTCATCAGCGCGCGCCGCGGATCGGCCGCGGGCGTCGAGCAGCGGGTGCGCCACGTTCGCCCGCTCGCGTCGCGCGAGTGCGCGTCACGCGCCAACGTCGGCAGCTGGTCGTAGCACTGGTTGGTCTTGTAGACGCGCCCGCCGCCGACGATCGAGAGCTCGTCGCCCTCCTCGCGGATGCTCACGAGATCGCCGCCGCCGCTGTTGCCGCTGACCGGCGCCGGCCCGCACCCCGGCAGCCACTGCTGCACGGTGTACTCCTCGTGGAGCGCCCCCTGCTTCCACTTGCCGTCGAACGGCGAGTCCGCGCGCGCCCGCAGCGCCGCGAGGAGACACGCGAGGCACACGAGGACTGCCGCGAAGGCGCGTTGCTTATTGAAGAGGACCATACGTGGCCGCCCGAGAGTACGTGGGCGCACTACGAATTGTCGCGAGTTTCCCTCCTTATGTTAGCGTTCTTGGTCGTGATGGGACATCTAAGCTCTCGCCGCGCAGCGGCGTTCGGGGCGTGCGCGCTTCTCCTTTTGCTTCCCGATGTCGCGTCGGCGCAAAACGCCATCCACGACGCCAACGGAGACGGCCTCGACACGCACTTGTTCCGTCCGGCGATGGACTCGAAGGGGTTCTACTCGACGAACGGCTCCGACATCCTCGGCGCCAACGACATCAGCTTCGGCCTCGTCATCGACTACGGCCGCTCGCTTCTGCGCGTGCAGGACGTCGGGCAGAAGAGCCCGCAGCTCGTCAACCACTCGTTCCAGGGGACCGCGCAGTTCAACTACGGCATCGCGAACCTCTTCGTCCTCGGCCTCGACATCCCCGTGAACCTCATGGCCGGCGACCAGCAAATCACGAGCTCGCAGCCGCCGCAGCCGGTGCTCCCGAACCAGTGGAACATCGGTCAGCTCGATTCGCAGACGCTCGGCTTCATCGGCCTGCACGGCAAGTGGCGCATCACCCGCGTCGAGCGGGGCATCGGCCTCGCGCTCGGCGTGCAAGTCGGCGCGCCCGTCACCGACGCGCCGAAGAACGCCGGCGCCGATCCCTCGTTCTGGTACTGGCCGCAGGCGATCGTCGAGAAGCGCTTCCTCGCGAGCGGCGCGCTCAAGCTCGGCGCGAACGTCGGCTACCGCGGCCACGCCGCGAGCAACACGCAGCTCGGGCTGCAGGACGGCACGTTCAAGGACGGCAGCCTGTTCACCTACAGCGCGGGCGCTAGCTTCCGCGTGCTCGAGCCGCTCGACATCATCGCCGAGACGTACGGGACGTACCTGCTCAGCGACGCGACGGGCGCGCTCAAGCCGTCGAACGAGGTCGTCGGCGGCCTCAAGATCTTCGTCGAGCGCAACAGCTACCTCATGATCGGCGCGGGGCCGCGCTACACGAGCGGCTTCGAGACCGCCGACTTCCGCGCGTTCCTCGGCTTCATCTTCGAGCCGTCGATCGGCGACCGCGACGGCGACGGCATCAAGGACGACGTCGACAAGTGTCCCGACGAGCCGGAGGACTTCGACGGCTTCCAGGACGAGGACGGCTGCCCCGATCCCGACAACGACAACGACGGCATCCTCGACAAGGACGACCGCTGCCCCAACGAGCCCGAGGACCTCGACGGCGACAACGACCTCGACGGTTGCCCCGAGTCGTCGGACGGCGACCGCGACGGCGACGGCATCCCCGACAGCAAAGACAAGTGCCCCGACGTCCCCGAGGACAAGGACGGCTTCGAGGACCAGGACGGCTGCCCCGACGACGACAACGACAAGGACGGCATTCCCGACAAGAAGGACGCTTGCCCGAACGACGCCGAGGACAAAGACGGCTTCGAGGACGAGGACGGCTGCCCCGATCCCGACAACGACAAGGACGGCATCCTCGACGTGCACGACAAGTGCCCGAACGAGCCGGAGACGTACAACGGCTTCCAGGACGAGGACGGCTGCCCCGACAAGGGGAGCGTCATGATCGAGGGAAACAACATCATCATCCTGCAGAAGATCAAGTTCAAGACGGCCTCGGCGGAGATCCTTCCCGAGAGCAACCCCATCCTGGACGCGGTCTCGACGACGATCATCCACCACCCCGAGTTCTCGCTCATGGAGATCGCCGGGCACGCCGACGAGCGCGCCGACCCGCTCTACAACCTGCGCCTCACGCAGGACCGCGTGAACAGCGTCATGGCGGCGCTCATCCAGCGCGGCGTCGACAAGAGCAAGCTACGGAGCAAGGGCTACGGCGAGTACTGCCCGGAGGACCCCGGCCACAACGAGAAGGCGTGGGAGACGAACCGGCGCGTCGAGTTCAAGATCGTGAAGACGAAGGACGGCCCGTCGGGCGTCGAGCTCGGCTGCGCGAACGCGACGGCGAACGGCGTCAAGCCCGACCCGGTGCAGTAGCGCGAACGAGCTTGGCGGGTCGCGACGGCGCGGACGGTCAGCGCGCGGAGTAGGCGCAGCGGAAGCTGGCCTCCGCGCGCGCGTCCGCCGGCGGCGCGCCCCGGGCGGCGCGCCGGAGCTCCGCGTCCGTCGGCGTGCGCTTGCCGCGCGCCGCGCAGTAGGTGACCGCGTCGTCCGCGCCGCGGCAGACGCCGGCCTCGACGCACGGGCCGTAGGCGTCCGCGGAGACGGGCGCGCGATCTATGCAAAATGCAAGTACATCGTCGCCCGCCTCGACGCGGCGCATTCCGTCGGGGCACGGGGCCGCGGCGGCGGCCTCGGGGGCCGCGTCCGCCGCGGCGGCGCCGCGCAGCGCGAGCTCGCGCTGGGTGCGGGCGTTGTGGAGCGCGACGCCGGCCGACGTGACGAGGAACGCGAGGGCGAGCCCTGCGCCGATCGCGAAGCGGCGCTCGCTCATGGCGCGGGGACGGCGTCGGACGCGGCGTCGAGGGCGGCCTGCGCGCGCGCGTGGAGCGGCTCCGCGCGGGCGGCACTGGGCCTCGCGGAGGGCTCGGGCATGAGGACCAGGACGCCGAGCAGCCCCGCGACGACGAGCGCGGCCGCCGCGCCGACGCGAAGGGCGATCAGCCGGCCTGCGCCGCTCGCGGTGGGCGCGCCGCTCGCGCGGGGGGTCGCGCCAAGCGCGTCCTCGCCCGGAGGCTCGGGCGTCTCGGGCGCGTCGGGGAGCGTCGCCATCTGCGCGCGGGCGGCGGCGAACGCCGAGCCTAGCGACCCTTCAAGAAATCCAGGCAGGCGCGGTCCTTCAGGCCTTGGCATGCCGCGGTGAGGTAGCGCACGTCCTCGGCCGACCCGCGGCCGCCCGCGACGATGGGCATGAGCAGCGTCTTCGTGAGCGCGGGGTTCGAGAGGAGCGCGTCACGCGCCTGCTCGGTCGTGGCTGCGTGGCCGGCGGCGGGCTTCACCGTCGGAGCCGGCGTCGCGGTCGTCGCCGTCGGCGGCGGATTGTCGAGGACTACCGGGGTCGGCTGCGGCGCCGGGCGCCTCGTCCCGCCCGGGTTCGCCGGGGCTGCCCCCGTCGCCGGCGTCGGGACGACCGCGGTTGCGCTCGGCGCCGTTTGCACGACGACGACCGGCGCGGACGCCGTCGGCGGCGCAGCGGCGAGCGCCGCGAGCGCCGCGAGCGCTTCGTTCGCGCGGACGCGCAGCGGGTGATCCGCCTTCAGCAGCCCATCGGTCGCGACGCGGTTCAAGATCGACTTCTTGGCGTTGCCGTCGGTCTCGTGGTCGGCGCGGCCGATCTGGTCCTGCGCCCACTTCGCTTCGATGGCGGCGAACTCGGCCGACTGGCGCGTGGCGTCCGTCGCGACCTCGGTCGCGAGCTTGGTGTGCGCGCCCTCGAAGTCGCCCTTCTCCTCGAGCATGCGGGCCGCGTCGAGGACCGCCTGCTCCTTCGAGAGCGGCGAGTCGCTCGTGATCGGCAGGCCCGTCGGCGCCACGGCCTTGTTGCGAAGCACCATCACGTACGCGATGGCGATGACGATGCCGGCGAGCACGACACCGAGCAGCCCCATGAGGAGCACGTTCGAGCGGCGCGCCGCCTTGGGCGGCACCGCGCGATCCCCGATCGCCGCGAGCTGCTGGCTGTCATTGACGCCCGGCAGGAAGATCTGCCCCGCGCCGACGAATTTGAACTTCACGTCACCGAGCTCGATGATGTCGCCCGCCTCGATGATGCCGCGTTTCAGCTCCGCCGCGTTCACGCGCACGCCGTTGGACGAACCCTTGTCGACGATCTCGTAGCGCGCCTCGCCGAGCAGGTGGATCTCGCAGTGCAGGCGCGACACCGAGTTGTGGTTGACGCTGATGGTCGCGTCTTCGGCGCGGCCGACGGTGAGCCGATCGCGATCGAGCGGGTATTCGGCGCCCGGCGTCGGGCCGGCGAGCATCACGAGGCGGTTCGGCCGCTCCATGAGCGTCACGCCGCGGGTCGGCAGGCTCGCGGGGATGGTCGTCTTCGAGTCGGCGCTGATCGCCGGTACGACCGTCGGCGCTTCGACGACCTGGTCGTCCTGCAGCACCATCCGGTAGTCGCCGATCTGGATGAGATCGCCGTGGATGAGATCTTGCGCGGACGCGACGCGCAGGCCGTTCACGTAGACGCCGTTGTAGCTCGTCAAGTCCTCGAGCGCGTAGGACGTGCCCGAGCCGGCGCCGTTCGCCTTCTTTCGATGGAGCTTCGCGTGCTCGCGCGAGACATTTCGCTCGGTCAGGCGGATGGTGTTCCCCTCCTTACGCCCGATCGAGTAGTCGTCGCGCGTGAGCGGCACTACGGTCCGCTTACCTTCGTCGTCCTCGATGACCAGCTTCCACATGGGGTCTGAGTGCGCTCGCCTTCCGGGACAATAACGAAAATCGTGAGCGAGAACGGCGGTACGACGTACTGCATCCGGGGGTATCCCGTTCGCGCCGCCCCGAAGTCTACCGACCTAACAAGTCGCCTGGCAACGGCCTACGTGTACTGCAGATGGCTGCTTTGCGTCGTCCTGGTGGGGGTATCTGCCACCGGGTGCGCAACTTCGTGGAAAGGCTCGGTGGGG
The DNA here is from genome assembly GCA_043785185.1 of Myxococcales bacterium. Taxonomy (GTDB): domain Bacteria; phylum Myxococcota_A; class Polyangia; order Polyangiales; family Polyangiaceae; genus JANYHK01. Next base: position 4,020 of record JAYVXL010000751.1, on the reverse strand, counting down.
GCCGTCCTCGCAAAAGACCGCCGAACCGGCCGTGTCTTTGTGCGCGAAGCTCCCTCCGGAATGGCGGCGGAGAAGGCGGGGCTGCGGGTGGATGACGAGATCACGGCGATCGACGGCGAGGCGATCGGCGGCCTCTCGCCCCAGCAAGTCCACGAGAAGCTCGCCGGCGACGTAGGGACGAAGGTGAAACTGACGGTGCATCGCGCCGGCGACGCGCCCCGCGAGGTGGTGGTCGAGCGCGGACCGCTTCGCGGGGAACCGGCGAACTGAGGGTTGACGCGTGACACAGCCGGTCTTATGTATCACGGCGTGACACAATCGAGCGATTCGGCGGATAAAAATCTGGACGAGGCCGGCGTCGGGGCAGAGGCCGACGGGAAGAAGGAGCGCGTCCTGCACACGCGCGTTCCCGCGGTGCTCGAGCGCGAGCTCAAGCGCTTCGCCGAGAACCTGCGCGTCCCGGTGTCGAACCTCGTGCGGACGATCCTCGAGGACGCGCTCGACGTCGCCGACGCCGCGAGCGAGTCGGTCGAGGACCGCCTGAAGCGCGCGGCCGACGGGCTCGAGGCCCAACGCGAGCGCTTGAAGAAGAAGATGCACGCCGACCCGCTCGGCCATGTCTTCGCCTTCCAGGCCGTGACGCTCGCCCAGCGCGCCGCGTGCGCCCGGTGCCGGCGGGACATGGACGCCGGCGAGCACGCGCACCTCGGCCTCACCGACGAGGCGCCGACCCGCAGCCGCCCGCAGCGAACCTTCGTCTGCGACGCGTGCGTCCCGCGCAAGTAGCGCGTCGCCGCGTCTCAGACGCTTTTCCGACAACCGATCGATTCTCTCGTAAACCACCCGCGCGCGTGAGCGCGCGGCCACAGGAGTCGTGTGCCATGAGCGAGAACACCACCGAGAAGAACGAGACCGCCTCCTTCCCCGCCGTCGTCGCAGCAGCGACCGAGGACGCGGGCGCGCCGCCGAAGGCCGGGGCCACGCTCGTCGATGCGATCTTCGACATCGGCATCACGTGGGCCGCGCACGGCCTCAAGGTCGCCCACGGCGCGCTCGCCGCGAGCGGCAAGACGCTCGATACGACGGCGAAGGCGCTCGAGCGCATCGCCAGCGAGCTCGCGAAGAAGGACGGCGCGACGGCCGAGAAGGGACCCGACGCAAAGGTCGAGAACACGGCGGCATGAATGGGCGGCTCGACGGAGTGAGCCGCGTCAGCCCAGGCGCTGCGGCTCGCCCGCGGGGAGCAGCGCCACGAGCGCGTCGCGCGCGGCGTCCACGCGCGCGACGTCTCGGCCGTCGAACGTCAGCTTCGTCTTGTACGAAGGGTCCATCCACTTCGGGTAGGAGCCGACGTCCACGTCCGGGAAGCGCGCGACGACGTCGTCGAGCAGCGGCTTCAGGTCCCCCTCGTCCATGCGCGTGTACACCGCGCGGGAGATGAACGGCGGCGCGCCCTCGCCGATGCGCGCGACCACGACCGGCAGCTTCATCCGAAATACTTCGGGGATGCCGGGCATCACCCACGTGTTCTCGATGCGCACGGTAGGCCAGCGCACCTCGTCGGTCGCCTCGAGGTGGGCGCCCGCGGGGACGAGCGCCATGCGCAGGTGGCCGGGCGTCACGCGCGCGCCGTAGTGATCGCGCAGCATCGCCGCCATCTCCTTCGACTCGACGACCGGCACGCCGAACGCCTCGGCGACGGCCTCGATCGTGACGTCGTCGTGGGTCGGGCCCACGCCGCCCGACGTGAACAGCCAGTCGTGCGCGCGCGACAGCTCGCGCACCTCGCGCGCGATCTCCGCCTTGTCGTCGAGGACCGTGACGACGCGGCGCAGCTGCACGCCGAGCGCGCGCAGCGTGCGCGCGAGCATGGGGACGTTCGCCTCTTCGACCTTGCCCGACAGGAGCTCGTTGCCGATCACCAGCGCGGCGGCGGTCTTCGCAGGCGGCTTTTCCACACGAGGAGCATACCGAAGCGGCGCATATCGTGAGCGAACAGTCGCCTTCCACCCCCAGGCGTCACCAGAATTGCGGCCCTGCGGGGGGGGCCGTAGTAAGCTCGAGCCTGGGTATGCGAAAGCTCCTCGTCGTCGAAGACTCCGCGGCGGCCCGCGCGCTCGTGCGGAACATTCTAGAGGACCCGGGCTTCGCCGACCTCTACGGCGGCTGCGAGGTGGTCGAGGCGACGTGCGGCTTCGACGCGATGCGCCTCCTGCCGCGCAGCAAGTTCGATCTCATCATCACCGACATCAACATGCCGGACATCAACGGGCTCGAGCTGATCCACTTCATCCGCAAGAGCGAGCACCACCGCACGACGCCGCTCGTCATCATCTCGACGCAGGCGACCCAGCGCGACGTCGACCGCGGGCTCTTGCTCGGCGCGGACGCGTACGTGAGAAAGCCGTTCACCCCCGACGAGCTGCGCCTCGCGATCGGCGAGCTGCTCGACAAGGGCGCGTGACCGATGGCGGAGCTGGGCGGCGGGCGCGGCGACGGGGGCGACAGGGCGCGTGAGGAGTTCTTCTCCGAGGCGCAGGAGATCGTCGACGGGCTGAGCCGCGATCTCTTGCTGCTCGACCAAGTCGTCAAGAGGAAGAGCAGCGACCCGGAGCTCGTCAACGACGTCTTCCGCGCCGTGCACACGATGAAGGGGCTCTCCGGCCTCTTCGGCGCGACGATGATGAGCGGCCTGTCGCACGAGCTCGAGGACCTGCTCGACGATCTGCGCCTCGGACGCATCGAGCTGTCCGAGCCGGTGCTCGACCTGCTCTTCCAGTCGGTGGAGCTCTACGGGCGCATCCTCGCGTCGGTGAAGGGGGACGGCCCCGAGCCGGCGGCCGAGGTGAAGGCGCTGCTCGTGAAGCTCGGTCAAGTGTCGCAGCAGCGCGAGGGAGGCGGGTCCAGCTTCGTCGCGCAGTACGAGCTCGATCCCGGCCTCCTCGGCGTCCTCACGGAGTACGAGGAGCACCGCCTCCGCGCGAACATCCAGGCCGGGCTCGCGCTGTTTCGCATCCACGTGCAGTTCTCGCTCGCGTCGATCGACTCCGCGCTCGACGAGCTCAAGGCGCAGGCGAAGCCGCACGGCGAGATCATCACGTACCTGCCGACGGGCGCGGGTGGAGACATCGAGACGATCGAGCTCGAGATCCTGATGGCGAGCCGCGCGCCGATCGAGCAGCTGCGCGCCGCGATCCACGGGCCCCACGTCTCGATCGACGAGGTCCGCCGTCGCGACGAGGGGCCGCCGTCGGTCTCGTCGCCCGCGCTCCACGGCGCGGACCTCGGCGCCCTGCCGTCGATCGCGCCGTCCGTAGGGCCCGGCGGGCCCTCCGATGACGGCGCGCGGAACAAGCTGCGGGGGACGGTGCCGCCGCAGATGGACGCGATCTCTCTCGCCCCCGCGGCCGCCGCCGCCGCCGCCGCGCAGGGCGGGCGCGACCTGTCCCTGCGGTCGATCAGCCAGACGGTGCGCGTCGACATCCGCAAGCTCGACCACCTGATGAACATCGTCGGCGAGCTGGCGATCGTGCGCACCGTCCTGCTTCGCCTGACCGAGCGCGCGCGCAGCCGACCGGAGTGGCGCGAGCTCGCGATCGAGCTGCAGCGTACGCACCGCACGTTCGACCGGCACCTCGCGCAGATGCAGAACGGCATCCTCGAAGTGCGCATGGTGCCGCTGGGGCAGGTGTTCGACAAACTGGCGCGCATCGTCCGCCAGATCTCGCGCGAGCACGACAAGCAGGTGAACCTCGTCATCACCGGCGCAGAGACCGAGATCGACAAGCTCATCGTCGAAGAGCTCTCCGATCCGCTCATGCACATGATGCGGAACGCGATCGATCACGGCATCGAGGACCGCGCCGAGCGCCTCCGCGTCGGCAAGCCGCCGGTCGGCACCATCGCGCTCAACGCCTTCCAGAAGGGCAACCACGTCGTGCTGGAGGTCGAGGACGACGGCGCGGGCATGGACCCGAGCGTCATCCTCAAGTCGGCGGTGCGGCTCGGCCTCGTCGGCCC
>JAYVXL010000750.1:0-3720 GCA_043785185.1 Myxococcales bacterium | reverse complement strand
AAAACTCCCCCGGGTCACATTTGAGAGACGCAAGGGTGACGAACGGACGACCGGCCGGCGGCGGCAGATCCGCGCGCGCGCGGAAGTAAGGGGCATGCACACATGCGACCGATCGCCGCGGTCGCGCGTAAGCTGGTCGGATGCTGGCGCGACGCTTTGGCCGTGGTGCGCGGCTCGCCGTGGGGCTCGTCGCCCTCTGCGGGATCGCGGCGGCGCTGCTTCGCGGCGGGAGCGGGCGCGCGTCGTCGTCCCCCTACGTGCCCGCGGGCGACGACGTGGTCCTCGAGCGACTTCCGGCGGGTGCTGCGGCAGACCCAGGCACGCGCGAGCTCGCGGCCATGCGCACGCGCCTTCAAGAGCAGCCGCGCGACGTGGGGCGCGCGGTCGACTACGCGAAGAAGAACATCGAGGCCGCGCGGCGCACGTCGGACCCGCGCTTTCTCGGCCACGCGCAAGCCGCCCTCGGGCCGTGGTGGACGGAGCCCGAGCCGCCGTCCGAGGTGCTCCTGCTCCGCGCGACGATCCGTCAGAGCCTGCACGACTTCGATCCCGCGCTCGCGGACCTCGGCGTGCTCGCCGCGCGGACGCCGGACGATCCGCAGGTGTGGCTCACGCGCTCGGTCGTGCTCGCGGTGGTCGGTCGTTACGCCGACGGGCGACAGAGCTGCGAGCCGCTGAGGCGCCTCGCGGCCGGGTGGGTGACGGCGACGTGCTTCGCCTCGATCGACAGCCTGACGGGGCGCGCCAAGGACGCGTACACGAGGCTCGGCGCCGCCCTCCTCCGCGACCCGCCGAGCGATCCTGCGGGCAAGGCGTGGGCGCAGTCGACCCTCGGGGAGATCGCGCAGCGCGCGGGAGACGACGACGGCGCCGAGCGAAGCTACCGGCTCGCGCTCGAGGCCGATCCTTCGGACGTCTACGCCCGCGCCGCGCTGAGCGATCTCCTGCTCGATCGAAAGCGGCCCGCCGAAGTCCTCCCGCTCCTCGCGGGCAAAGAAGCGGACGACGGGCTCCTCCTGCGCCTCGCGATCGCCGAGACGGCGGCGAAGGCGGCCGGCGCGACGGAGCACGTCGCCACGCTGCGCGCGCGGCACGCCGCGAGCCGCGCGCGCGGGGACGTCGTGCACCGCCGCGAGCAGGCGCGCTTCGAGCTGACGTTCGGCGACCGGGCGGCGGCGCTCGCCCTGGCGCGCGCGAATTGGGACGTGCAAAAGGAGCCGTGGGACGCGCGCGTGCTCCTCGAGGCCGCGGCGGCGGCCCGTCAACCCGAGGCGGCGCGCCCGGCGGCCGAGTTCCTCGCGGCGAGCCACGCCGAAGAGCCGCGCCTGGTCGCGCTCGCCGCGCGCCTGACGGAGCGCGCTCCGTGAAAGCAGCGCTCAAGTCGCTGATCGTGGCCCTCTTGGGGCTCGCTGTGCTGCTCGGCGCCGCGCCCGCGTTCGCGCACAAGCCGAGCGACAGCTACCTGACGGTGGACGCCGGCGACGGCACGCTCGGGGTGCGCTGGGACATCGCCCTCCGCGATCTGGACTACGCGATCGGGCTCGACGCCGACGGCAACGGCGCGGTCACCTGGGGCGAGCTCCGCGCGCGCCACGCGGACGTGGAGCGCTACGCGTTCGACCACCTCACGCTGCGCGGTGACGGCGCCCCGTGCGCGTTCACGCGCAGCGAGCTCCTGACGGTCGAGCACTCCGACGGCGCCTACGCCGTCCTCCGCTTCCGCGCATGCGCCGCCGTCCCGCGCGCGCTCGACGTCGACTACCGACTCCTCTTCGACCTCGATCCGCAGCACCGCGGCCTCCTGCACGTCCAGTCGCGCGGCGCCGGCCGCACCGCCGTCTTCACCGCGGCGTCGCCGTCGCTTCACGCGCCGCTCGAGGGGGCGCAAGCGACGCGCGGGTCCTTTGCGTCCGCGGTGCGCGAGGGGATCACGCACATCTGGGAGGGGACCGATCACCTGCTCTTTCTTCTCGCGCTCCTCCTCCCGAGCGTCCTCCGGCGTGAGCAGGGCGCGTGGGTTCCGGCCTTCGGCTTTCGCAGCGCGCTCGTCGACGTGCTCAAGATCGTCACGGCCTTCACGCTCGCGCACTCCATCACGCTCACCCTCGCGGTGCTGGACGTCGTCCGCCTGCCTTCTCGCCTCGTCGAGGCCGCCATCGCCGCGTCCGTGGTGCTCGCCGCCATGAACAACGTGGTGCCGATCCTACGGAACGACCGGTGGTTCGCGGCGTTCGCGCTCGGGCTCCTGCACGGCTTCGGGTTCTCCGCCGTGCTCGTGGACTTGGGCCTGCCGCGCGGCGAGCTCGCGCGCGTACTGCTGGGCTTCAACCTCGGCGTCGAGATCGGGCAGTCGGCGGCGGTCGCCGTGTTCCTGCCCCTGGCGTACCTGGCGCGCAGGACAGTGGCCTATCGGCGCGTGGGCCTCGTCGGGGGCTCCTTGGTGATCGCCGCCCTCGCCGCGATTTGGGTCGTGGAGCGGGCGCTCGGCGTCAAAGTCGTCTGACACCCGTGCTCCCTGTGGGCAAAGGGCCCGTGAAATTCCGCGAATTTTGGAGGCTGTGCCGTAGGCTCAGCGAGCCTGGGGGCGCTTGGGGGTGGATCCGATTCCGCGACAGACGCGTAGGTCCACCGTTGCGGAGCGGTAGAGCGGGAATCCCCGTCCCTGGTGTTACGCCCCAGGTGGCTACCCCTTTTTCTAAAACGATCTGGAGAGGAGAACTGGCATGAGGATGAGAACCGCTCTTGCGGCGCTGAGCGCCGCGTCGGCTTTGACGATGATGTTCACGGGCGGCGACTCGCAGGCTTCAAGCCACCGCGAGGCCCCCTTCATCACGAAGAACCCGAAGGTCGACGGCACCGACTTCTACATGTTCCAAAGCTACGGCGACGGGCGCCTCGCGGGCGACAACACGTCCACGTACACGACCATGATCGCCAACTACATCCCGCTCCAGGACGCGTACGGCGGACCGAACTACTTCACGTTCGACCCCGAGGCGCTCTACGAGATCGAGATCGAGAACTCCGGCGACGCCGTAGAGGACTTGACCTTCCAGTTCCAGTTCTCGAACGCCCTCAACGCGGCCTCGGCGAAGGGCATCACGCTGAACGTCGGCGGCAAGACCAACTCGATCCCGACCGTGCAAGCGAACGTCGACCGGGCGGACAACCCCGGGCACATCATCACCACGGGGAACGAAGCGGCGCTCCTGAACGTGCAGGAGAGCTACACGATCAACGTCGTGAAGGGCACCCGCCGGGCCGGCACGGTCTCGGCCGTCAAGAACGCGACCACGAACGCCACCACGTTCGTCAAACCGGTGGATTACATCGGCTCGAAGACCCTCGGCGACGCGACGGCCTACGCGGCCTATGCGGCGGCGCACATCTACCCGATCACGATCCCGAACTGCGACACGCCCGGCAAAGTGTTCGTCGGGCAGCGCGCCGAGGGCTTCCGCGTCAACCTCGGGCTCATCTTCGACCTCGTGAACGCCCCGCTCGGGACGATCGTGAACCCCGCCGCACGCGGCGCGCTCAACTTCAACCCGGCCGGGACGTACGCGGCGAGCAACATCCAATACGACGTCACGGCCAACAAAAACGTGTCGACCATTTCGCTGGAGGTGCCCACCAAGTGCCTCACGTCCGACGGGCTGCCCCCGAAGACGACGGCGCGCTCGGTCCTCGGCGGCTGGACCACCGCCAGCGTGCGCCAGG
>JAYVXL010000749.1:0-3722 GCA_043785185.1 Myxococcales bacterium | reverse complement strand
GCGTTGACGTAGCGGCGCAGCACGGTGTCGCTCCACGACGTCGCGACCGACCACGCCCACGCCTGCCTCAGCGAGTAGAGCGGCAGCCCGACGCTCGCGGAGCCGGACGCGCCCTCCGCCCTCCCGGTGTCACGGTTGGTGACGACGTTGGCGTCCGCCGAGAACGCCACGTGCGTGCCGCCGAGGCGCGGGATCACGTAGCCGCCGCCGAGCGCCATCGACTTCGGCAAGAGGAACGCGCGCGTGAACACGCGCTGGTGCGTGCCCGCGAGGTTCGACTCCGTCGGCTCGACCAGGAGCGACTCGAGCCCGCCCGAGCTTGCCTGAATGTCCGAATTGACGCGGAGGCTCCACACGTCCTTCGTGATGATGAGCAGGCGCACCTTGTCCGGCGTCGTGCCGCGCACCGGCACCACGATCACGAGCGACAGCTGCCCGAGCCCCCGGAGGTTGCGCGCGGTCTGATCGACGAGCGCCTGCTCGTACGGCCGCCCGCGCTCGAGGAGCACCTCGCGCGCGATCACGTAGTGCTTGGACGTCGTGTGGAGCGCGTTGAGCAGCGTGTTGGCGGTCGTCTTCGAGCCGTCGAGGTTCTCGATGCCGAAGCCCTGCAGCGGATCGCGCTCCTCGAGCACCTCGAGGGTGACGACGTCGGCGCCTTCGAAGGTCTTGCCCTGGGGCGCGGGGTCGATCGAGAGGCGAAGATCTTTGAGCGACGCCTGGAGCGACTCCTCTTCGTACGGCGAGTACGGCGTCACCCGCGTCGTGTGCGGGGCGGGCTCCGCCGCGGCCGCGCGCCCGCTCCACGCGACGGCCCCCGCGCCAAGGGCCGCGCCCCAGCTGACGCCGACGCGCACCAGACGCCACCACGCACGCCGCGCTGCGCGAGTCTTCCGCACCCGGCCATCCTACACGAGACACGGACACCGGCAGCGCGGTACCCTCGTCCCTCATGCAGGGATCGGACTCCGGGGTGATCGCCAGCCTCACGCGCTCCATCGCCGAGCGCGTGGATCGCGTCGAGATCCCTTGGAACCGGTACGGCGTCGACCCGTACGGCGTCTCCAAGAAGCACCTCGTCGGCGGGATGACGGCGCTCTCGCTCCTCTACAAGCACTACTTCTCGGTGAAGGTGCACGGCATCGAGAACGTGCCGCGCCGCGGCCGCGCCATGCTCGTCGGCAACCACTCGGGCGGCGTCGCGATCGACGGCGCGATGGTGCTGGCGTCGATGCTCCTCGAGATGGACCCGCCGCGCCTCGCGCAGGGGATGATCGAGAAGTTCATCAACAAGATCCCGCTCGCGTCGCTCATGGCCAACCGCACCGGACAGTTCACCGGCCTCCCAGAGCACGCCATCCGCCTGCTCGAGGACGAGCGCCTCCTCATGGTCTTCCCCGAGGGCGCGCGCGGCACCGCGAAGCTCTACAAAGAGCGCTACTCGCTCGTCGACTTCGGCACCGGCTTCATGCGCCTCGCGCTGAAGACGCACTCTCCGATCGTGCCGTTCGCGTTCATCGGCGGCGGCGACGCGATGCCCACGATCGCCAACTGGTACACGCTCGGCAAGCTCTTCGGCGTGCCGTACGTCCCGGTGACGCCGTACCTCTTCGCGCTCCCGCTCCCGGTGAACCTCGAGATCATCTACGGCGAGCCGATGTACCTCGCGGGCACCGGGTCGGAGGACGACGAGGTCGTCGCCGAGTACGTCTTCGAGGTCAAATCGAAGATCGCAGAGTTGATGGATCGCGGCCGAAAGAGGCGCGAGGGGCTGCTCGCGCCCGGGAGCAAGTAGATGCGCGTCCTCGTCCTGGGCATCGCCAGCGCCATCGGGCGCAAGCTCGCCGCGCGCCTCATGTCGGAGGGCCACGAGGTCATCGGCATCGACGCGCGGCCGTGGGGCAACGCGCCGAAGGGCGTCGAGCTCTACGAGATCGACTTCCGCAAGCGCGCCGCGGAGGACGTGTTCCGCAAGCGCAAGCCCGAGGCGCTCGTTCACATGGCGACGGTGACGAGCCTTCAAATCCGCGGCGAGGAGCGCTACCGCATCAACCTCGGCGGCACGCGCGCCGTCTTCGATCACGCGCGCGCGTACGGCGTCGGGCACTGCATCTTCGTCGGCCGCCACACGTTCTACGGCGCCGGAGCGGACAGCCCGCTGTTCCACCAGGAGGACGAAGCGCCGATGGCGCTCGCGAGCTTCCCCGAGCTCTCCGACCTCGTCGCCGCCGATCTCTTCGCCGCGACCGCGCTCTGGCGCTTCCCGGAGCTGACGACGACGATTCTCCGAATCTGCTACTCGCTCGGGCCGACCGGCCACGGCACGCTGGCGACGTTCCTCCGCGGCCCGCGCGTGCCCACGGTGCTCGGCTTCGACCCGCTCTTCCAGTTCATGCACGAAGACGACATCGTCACCGCCATCACGCTCGCGCTCGCCAAGCGCCCGCGCGGCATCTTCAACGTCGCCGGCCCTGATCCGGTGCCGCTGTCGGTCATCATCCGCGAGACCGGACGGCGCTCGGTCCCCCTCCCCGAGTTTGTCCTCAACATGTCGCTCGGGCGACTCGGGCTCCCGCGCTTGCCCAAAGGCGCGCTCGGCCACATCAAGTATCCGGTGGTGACCGACGCCGCGGCCTTCCGCGCGGCGACGGGCTTTCACCATCAGTACGACGAGGCCGACACGATGCGCTCGTTCCGCGAAGCGTTCCCCCCGCGATTGTAAGTCGAGGACGGTCCCATGCCGAAGACCCACCGCCCGCTCGCCGTGGCGGCCATCCTCGTGTCGATGTTCATGGCCGCCCTCGAGGCGACCGTCGTGGCCACCGCCATGCCCACCGTCGTCGGGGATCTCGGCGGCATCGAGCTCTACGGATGGGTCAGCTCAATTTACATGGTCGCGAGCACGATCACGATCCCCCTCTACGGCAAGCTCGCCGATCTCTATGGGCGCAAGCCCATCATGTACCTCGGCATCGCGATCTTCCTCGCCGGCTCGATGGCCAGCGGCCTCGCCGGCTCGATGACGCAGCTCATCGCGTTCCGCGCGCTCCAGGGCATCGGGGCCGGCGGCGTGCAGCCGGTCGCGATCACGATCGTCGGCGATCTGTTCACCATCGAAGAGCGCGGGCGGATCCAGGGGATCTTCGGCGCGGTGTGGGGCTTCGCCGGCATCGCGGGGCCGCTCGTCGGCGGGCTCATCGTGCGCGCCGCGTCGTGGCGGTGGGTCTTCTTCATCAACCTGCCGTTCGGGCTCGTCGCCGCAGGCCTGCTCGCCGCGTTCTTCCACGAGGACGTCGCGCGCAAGGAGCACACGCTCGACTTCCTCGGCGCCGGCCTCCTGTCCTTGGCCATCCTCGCGCTGCTCCTCGGCGTGAGCGGCGTCGCGCCCCTCGTGACCCTTCTGGTAGCCGCGCTCGCGTTCGGCGCGTTCGTGTGGACGGAGCGGCGCGCGAAGGAGCCGATCCTCCCGCTCGATCTCCTCGGCCGCCCGGTCATCGCGTACGCGAACCTCGCCGGCGGCCTGCTCGGCGCGCTCATGACGTCCACGGTGATCTACATCCCGCTCTTCGTTCAGGCGATCCTGGGCGGGACACCCACCGAGGCGGGCTCGGCGGTCGCGCCGATGCTGATCGGCTGGCCGATCGCGAGCGCCGTGGCGGGGCGGCTGCTCACCCGCGTGGGCATGCGGGCGCTCGTGCGCACGGGCACGCTCATCGCGTGCG
>JAYVXL010000748.1:0-11900 GCA_043785185.1 Myxococcales bacterium | reverse complement strand
CAAAATTTCCGCGCGGCGGCAGGTCGAGCCGCCCCCGCTCGTTCGCTCAGTTCGCCGCGGCGGGGCCGGCACCGAGCCAGAGCGTGTAGAGGTAGACGACGACGCTCACGAACAAGAGCGCGTCGACCCGGTCGAGGATGCCGCCGTGGCCCGGTACGATCTGGCCCGAGTCCTTTACGCCCGTGGAGCGCTTGACGAGCGATTCGGCGAGATCGCCGGCCTGCCCGAATGCGCTCGCGACGACGGCGAGCGGGACGACGTGGGCGAGCGGGATTTGCGGGAGGTAGACGAAGTGGGCGAACAGCCCGCCGAAGAGCGACCCGGCGAGCCCGCCGATGGCGCCCTCGACCGTCTTCTTCGGGCTGACCGCCTCGTAGAGCTTGCGCTTGCCGAGGAAGCGACCGGCGAAGTAGCCACCGGTGTCCGCGAACCAGGCGAACATGAGCATCATGACGACGTAGCTAGGGCCCTGGGGGACGTCGCGGCGGACGATGGCGATCAGCGTCATCGGCACGGCGACGAAGAGCGGCCCCACGGACATCGCGAAGCCGCGAAACGCCGCGGTGGACAGATCCCCGAGGCGCCAGAGCGTGAGCAGCGGCCCGAGCAGCGGGAGCACCGCGAGGATCGAGACCGTGACGCGCGCGTCGTGGCCGAACAGGTAGAGCGCGACCGACGTAGCGGCCGAGAGAGCCACACCGACCACGCGCGACGGCGCGTCCTCGGGATGGGTCATCGCGAAGAGCTCGGTCGCGCCGATCACCGCCGCCGCAAAGGCCAAGAGGAAGAAGCCCCACGCTGGGCCCATATAGAGGAGCGCCAGGATCAGCGGGACGGCGACGACCGCGGTGGCGATACGGATGGCGAGGTTCTTGTTGGCCTGAGACAAGGCAGCGTCCTCGAAGAGGTCCTCGTAGCACGTCAGATGGCGAGCCGGATGACCTTCGCGCCGTCCTTCGGCGCCTCCAGGGCGGGCGCGAGAGGAGACGACGGCGCGGACGGCGAGGGCGGCGAGGACGGCGAGGACGTGGAGAGCTCGAGCTCGGCCGGTCTTCCCACCAGGCCGAACCGGCGCTCGCGGGCCTGGAAGCTTCCGACCGCGGTGTAAAGATGCTCGGCGCCGAAGTCCGGCCAGAGCGCGTCGGTGAAGAACAGCTCGGCGTAGGCGGCGCCGTAGAGGAGGAAGTTCGAGATGCGCCGCTCGCCGCCGGTGCGGATGATGAGATCGGGATCGCCGTCCTGCGCGACGCTCGGGATGCGGCCGTGGAGCGCCTCGACGGTCACGTCCTCGGGCTGCAGCCGCCCGGCCTTCACCTCGCGCGCGAGCTCCTGCGCGGCCGCCGCGATCTCCTCGCGGCCGCCGTAGGAGAGGGCCAGCGTGAGGGTCATTTCCCCGTTCCCGCGGCTCTCTTCGCGGAGCGGCTGGAGGACCGAGCGCACCGCGTGCGGGAGGCGCGCGACGTTGCCGACGGCGTTGAGGCGAATGCCGTTGAGGAGGATCTCGTCGTGCTCGGAGACGAGGAACTCGCGGAGCAGCTCCATGAGCGCGTCGACCTCGTCGCCGGGGCGCGCCCAGTTCTGCTCGCTGAAGGCGTACAGCGTCAGCGCGCGGATGCCGAGGCGGCGCGCGGCGCGGACGGTGCGGCGGACGGCCTGCGAGCCCTCGCGGTGGCCCTCCTGGCGCGCGAGGCCGCGCTTCTGCGCCCAGCGGCCGTTGCCGTCCATGATGATCCCCACGTGCGAGGGGAGGTTTCGCGCTTCGACCAACGGCATGGGCTGTCCTCGCCCGGGTACCATGGCCCCGCCTCTGCCGCAAATCTCGCCGCCGATCCGCGAGCGGTCGGGTTCGGCAGGCGAGCGGCCGAGCGGAGGAGCCCGCGAATTCGCGTGCCCGACGACTGCCCGCCGCGCTGAGGCGGCTCGAGCGACGGCGCGACTGCGCCGCCGCCGCCCTCGTGGTACGGATCGGTCATGATCGGCCTCAGGGTCTCGCTTCGCCTCCGGATGTCCGCCCACGACGCGCACTACGCGGGAGAGCTGGTCGACGGCGCGCGCATGCTCGCCCTCTTCGGCGACCTCGCGACCGAGCTGCTCATCCGACTCGACGGCGACGAGGGGCTCTTCCGCGCGTACGACGCGGTGGAGTTCCTGGCGCCGGTGTTCGCCGGCGACTACATCGAGGCGTACGCGGAGCTGACGGGCATCGGCAACACGAGCCGCCAGATGCGCTTCGAGGCGCGCAAGGTGGTGACGGGCGTGCGCCAGCCGGGCGTGCCCGCGAGCGCGGCCGACGTGCTCGGCGAGCCGATCGTCGTCTGCCGCGCGACCGGGACGTGCGTGACCCCGAAGCCGCTGCAGCGCCGCCCGAAGGAGCTCTACATGCCGGCGCTCCCGGCCGGGCCTGCGCCCGAGGCCGCGGCGATCGTGACCCCGCTCGAGGTGCCCGACGTGATCCTCACCGCCGCCATCGTCGGCGCCGAGGTGACGCGCGCGCAGACGCCGCATTTGCCGATCACGGCGCAGGAGATCGCCGACGAGGCTGCGCGCTGCCGTGACGCAGGCGTCGCGGTCATCCACCTCCACGTCCGCAACCCCGACGGGTCGCCGACGCAGTCGCGCGAGCGCTTCGAGGAGGCGATCGTCGCCATCCGCAGGAAGACCGACGTGATCGTCCAGACGTCGACCGGCGGCGCCGTGGGCATGTCGATCGACGAGCGCGCGCAGCCGCTCCTCTGCAAGCCGGAGATGGCGACGCTCAACTGCGGCACGATCAACTTCGGCGACGACGTCTTCGTGAACACGCGCCCGCAAATCCGCGATCTGGCGGCGCGCATCCGGGAGTCGGGCGCCGTCCCCGAGCTCGAGTGCTACGAGGTCGGGCACGTCGAAGAGGCGCTGCAGCTCTTCAAGGCGGGCGCGATCGGCGAGCCGCTCCACTTTCAGTTCGTGATGGGGATCGCCGGCGGCATCGGCGCGACGGAGGCGAACGTGCGCTACCTCCGCGCGCTGCTCCCCGAGGGCGCGACGTGGGGCGTCGCCGCCGTCGGCCGCCACCAGATGCCGCTCACCGAGCTGGCGATGCGCATGGGCGGGCACGCGCGCGTCGGGCTCGAGGACAACATCTACCTCTCGAAGGGCGTGCTCGCCCTCGGCAGCGCGCCGCTCGTCGCGCGCGCCGCCGCGTACGCGCGCAGCATCGGCCGCACGCCGGCAGATCCCGCGCGCGCGCGCAAGCTCCTCGGCCTCGGCGGCGCCGCGCCGTGACGGTGACGCTCCGCACGTTCGTCGCCGACGACCTCACCCCCGTGCGCGCGTACGCGGCCCTCCGTCGCGCGGCCCCCGACGCGGCGAGCTTCCTGCTCGAGAGCGTGGTCGGCGGCGAGCGGTGGGGCCGCTACTCGATCCTCGGCTACCGCCCGCGCTACGAGGCCATCCTCGGCGCCGCCGGGTGGACGGTGACGAGCGCGCGTGACGGCGCCGAGGCCCCGCCGCCGTCGCTCGGCCGCCCAGGCGATCCGCTCGCGGCCGCCGCCGATCTCTTTCGCGCGACCGACGCGAGGCTCGCCGGCAACCCCGCCGCTCATCTCGCCCGCGCGCACGTCGGCTACCTCGCGTGGGACATCGTGCACGCGCTCGACAAGGTGCCCGGCTGGCCGCCCGAGCTCATCGCGAAGCACACCGGGCCGCTCGCGCGCTTCATCGGCGGCGCCACGATCGTCGTCTTCGACGCGCTCTCGCACACCGTCACGATCGCCGCAGAGAACGAGGCCGAGGTCGACCGCGCGGCCGTCGATCTCGCGAGCTCCGCGCCCCTGTCGCGCATCGCGCTGCCCGATCGCGCGCGCATCCCGGCCAACGTCGAGGTCGACGTCGACGACACGGCGTTCGAGGCGAACGTGCGCCGCGCGCAGGAGTACATCGCCGCGGGCGACGCGTTCCAGATCGTCTTGGCGCGCACGTTCAGCGTGCCGCGCGGCGGGCGCGAGCCCTTCGACGTCTACCGCGCGATGCGCCTCATCAACCCCTCGCCGTACATGTACTTCCTCGATCTGCCGCCGGCGCCGGGCGAGTCGTCGCGCACGCAGATCATGGGCGCGAGCCCGGAGACGCTCGTGCGCCTGGAGGACGGCGTGATGACCGTGCGCCCGATCGCCGGCACGCGCCCGCGCGGCAAGACCGAGGCGGAGGACCTCGCGCACGAGCGCGATCTGCTCGCCGATCCGAAGGAGCGCGCCGAGCACGTCATGCTCATCGATCTCGGCCGCAACGACGTCGGCCGCGTCGCCGAAATCGGCTCGGTGGAGCTCGTGAAGAAGATGGTGATCGAGAAGTACTCGCACGTCATGCACATCGTCAGCGAGGTGCGCGGCAAGATCTCGCCGAGGACGCCGCCGCTCGAGGTGGTGCGCGCCGCGTTCCCGGCCGGCACGCTCTCCGGCGCGCCGAAGGTGCGCGCGATGCAGATCATCCGCGAGCTCGAGGCGCGCCCGCGCGGCATCTACGCCGGCGCCGTCGGGTACGTCGCCAAGACCGGCGATCTCGACTTCGCGATCGCGATCCGCACCGCGGTGTGCCGCGGGGACCGCTTCGAGGTCACCGCCGGCGCTGGCATCGTCGAGGCGAGCGTGCCGAAGAGCGAGGCCGACGAGACGCGCAACAAGGCGCGCGGCGTGCTCTGCGCGATCGAGGCCGCCCCGCGCTGACGGCGCTCAGCGCAGACGAGGGGCCGACGGCGCGCTGCGGAGGCTGAGCCGCTCGCCGCTCGTCGGCAGCCAGATGCGGAAGACCGCGCCGCCGCCGCCGCCACCCTCCTGGGCCTCGAGGCCGATCGTGCCGCCGTGGATCTCGAGAATCGAGCGCGCGAGCGACAGGCCGAGGCCGAGGCTGCCGTGCCGGCGCGCGCGGTCGGCGTACTTGAACGCCTCGAAGATCTTGTCGAGCTCGACCTGCGGGATCGCGCGGCCTTGCGTCTCGACGTCGACGCGCAGCGCCTTGGCTTGCGCCGACGGCGCCGTCGCGCGCACGTTCACGACGCCTTTGTCGAGGAGCCGCACCGCGCTCATGATGACCTGCGTAAGCGCCTGCACTACGCGGGTCGCGTCGACGTACATCTTCGGAACGCCGGGCTGGATCTCGCCGACGACCTGCACCTCGCTGCCGACCGCGAGGTCGCGCGCCTCGAGGACGGCGCTCATGACGACGTCGCCGACCATCGTCCACTCGGGCGAGACGTCGAGCTCGCCCGCCTCGGCGCGCGCCGAGTCGAGGATGACGTGGATGAGCGTGAGCAGCTCGCGCCCGCGCTGCTCGATGATCTCGAGGCTCTCGCGCTGCGGATCGGTCAGCGGGCTGCGCAGGACGAGCTCGGCGAATCCGAGGATCGAGTTGAGCGGGCTCTTCAAGTCGTGGCTCATCGACGCGAGGAACAGGCCGCGCATGCGCTCGGTCGCGGCGCGCGCCTCGATCGCGCGCTCCTGGGCCGACGCGAACTCGCGAAAGACGGCGCCGAGCTCGTCGATCGCGTGCATGAGCGTCGAGATCGACGCGAAGCGCGCCTCCTTCGGGATCTTCGTGCCGCGCACGATGTCCTGGATGCCGGTCGAGCGGATCTCGCGCGTCGCGAGCGCCACGTCGTCCGCGAAGGCGGCGCCGATGCGCGCGCCGAGGATGGCCGCGAGCGCGGTCGCGACGACCGAGAGGAGCACGTAGACGATCGTGGCGGCCGACAGGTGCGTCGTCTCGAAGCGCACGCGCGCGTGACCCGCGTCGAGGGGGACGGAGACGACGGTGAAGCCGTCCTCGTCGTGCACGACGCCCGCGGGCGCAGGCCGTGGCGCGATCGTGATCTGGTAGCCGTGCGCCGCGGCTTGCGCGATCGCTTCGGAGCGCCCGGAGCCGTCGCCGACGACGAGCTCCAGCGCGCCGGCGACGACCTCGCGCGCGTACTGCTCGCGCACCTCGAGGTCCTGCGCGCGCGCGTGCGCGTACACGAGGAGCGACGAGCCGAGCG
Organism: Myxococcales bacterium; assembly: GCA_043785185.1. Taxonomy (GTDB): domain Bacteria; phylum Myxococcota_A; class Polyangia; order Polyangiales; family Polyangiaceae; genus JANYHK01. The sequence goes on along the minus strand of JAYVXL010000748.1, from coordinate 5,890 downwards.
CCACGAAGGCGACCGGCCCGGCGACGGCCCAGAGCAGGCGCATCCGCACGCGCGCCACGCGGCGGCCAGGGCCTTCGAGCAGCGATGCGGCCTCGCGCGTGGCATCGGGCGGCGCGAGCTCGAGCACGCGGCCGACCGCGCCGCGCATCATCACGTAGAGCGGCAGAGACGAGGCGCTCACCATCGTCATGGTGAGGAGCACCAGCGCGGTCTGTGTCTGCAGATCGTTGGTCTCGGGCCGCAGCGCATCGACGAGCGTGAGCGACGACAGGAGCGCCGCGCCGGCCACGTCGAGGACGGCGAGGCGCGCGGGCAGGTTGTAGAGCGCGAGCAGCTCGACGGGCTCGATCGACGCCGACCCGAGCGCGAGGAGGCGCAGCATCGGCTGCACCGGCCGCGTGAGCAGCCACGTGAGCGTGACCATGAACCCCGCCATCAGCGCCGCCGCCCAGAGGCCGCCGGAGAGCGTCCCTCGCAGGATCGTCGCGTCGAGCAGGAGCAGGCGCGGAGCGAACGCGACGACGACGAGGCAGGTGACCACGAGCACCGAAACCTGCAGCGCGATGAGGCGGACGACGAGGCGCGCGGCGGCGACGTTCACGAGGTCACCGGGATCGTCTCGTCCGCGCCGTCCCCGGACTCCTCGCCCTTCCAGAGCGGCAGGTACACCTTGAAGGTCGAGCCGCGGCCGACCTCGCTCTCGACCTGGATCGTGCCGCCGTGCATGAGCACGAGGCGGCGCGCGATGGCGAGGCCGAGGCCCGTGCCGCGCTTTCGGGCGCGCTCGTCCTTCGCTTGCTTGTACTCCTCGAAGATGACCGCCCGCTCGGCGGCGCTGATGCCCGGTCCGGTGTCCGTGACGCTCACGAGCGCGTGCGTGCGCTCGCGTGTCACGCGGACGATGACCTCGCCGGCCTGCGTGAACTTCACGGCGTTGCCGACGAGGTTGGTCAGGATCTGCCGCGTGCGCTTGGGGTCGACGTGCGCGAGGACGGCCGCGTCGCCCTGCACGGAGATGCGCACGGGGCGGCCCGCGAGCACGCCGGCGGCCTCGCGCACGATCTCCATGCACAGCGTGCGGAGGTTGACCTTGCCGCGCGCCAGGCGCAGCTGGCCGGTCTCGAGGGCAGAGAACTCGAGGATGTCGTTGATCAGCTCGAGGAGGTGCTGCCCGCTGCCGCGGATCTGCTGCACTTCCTGCAGCGCGTCGGGCGACAGCGGGCCGTCGACCTCGGTGAGCAGGATGTCGGCGAAGCCCAGGATCGCGTTGAGCGGGCTGCGCAGCTCGTGGCTCACCGCCGCGAGGAACGCCGCGCGGTCGCGGTCGGCGGCGCTCGCGCGCGCGAGGTCGCCGCGGTAGCTCGTCTCGGCCTGCGCGAAGCGGCCGAGCAGCTCGTTGAACGCGCTGGTGAGGAGGCCCACTTCGTCCATCGTGCGCACCGGCACGGCCTCGCCCTTCGGCTCCGTCTGCACGTGCGCCATGCCAGCGACGCGCCCGGTGACGTAGTCGACGTCCTTGTTCGCGTCGCGCGCGACGGCGTACGCCACGGCGGCTGCGACGCCGACGAGGAGCGTCGTCAACGCGAGCAGCGCGGTGACGAACGCCGGCGCGCCGCTCGGCGCCGCGCGTTGCTGCACGAACGCGACGAGTCGGAGCGGCGCCGTCGACGCGCCGATCGCGTGCACGCTGAAGCGCGTGCGCCCGCGCGCGGTCACCGCCTCGCCCTCCTTCGCCGCGAGCACCGCCTTCACGAGCTTCGCGTCCGGCGCGCCGAACGTGCTGTTCACGACGATTTCGCCGTCGGCGGTGACGACGAGGAGCTCCGCGCCCGTCCCCTTCGCCGCGAGTCGCACCGCCTCCGCGCGCTCCTGCGGCGGCAACCTACCGATGCGCGCCGCGACGACGTCGGCGACGAGCGACGCCTGCGCAGCCGCGTGGTCGTACGCGCTGCGCGAGAGCTGATCGACGCCGACGACGCCGATCGCGGCCGCGACCGTGAGGCCGACGACGAGCACGACCGCCGGCGCGATCGGCACGAGCGGCCAACCGGGGCGCGAGCGCAGGCTCGGCACGCGCGTACTCCACAGCGCGGTGCCGTAGCTCGCCCCGCCGCCGAGCGTCCCAAGCGGCGCGGGCGTCGCATCCAAGCGGACGTCTTCGCTCGGATGCGGGTTCACGAGCGGATCTTAGCGAATGACGCAAGGATCCCCCATTTGTCGGGACGAACCGGCGACGAAGGATCGAAACGGGCATATTTTCCAGGCTTCGGGGTTTGCACGGGTGCCATGGAAATGACGCACGTTCGGCGTGACGCGCCGCGACAAAACTTTCACAAATTCATCTCTTTACGTGGGCGCCGAGAACGTTCATATGGGGCCCGGGGAATGTCGAAGCTGGCTCAAATCCTGAGAGAGCGCGCCACTGCATGGGCGGCGCAACGCGCGAGCGATGAGCTCGATCGCGGGGACCTCCCTTCCGAGGACGAGCTCGACTCGGGCATCCACATGGCGCCCGCACCGGCCCCATCGGCGCATGCTTCGCACGCGGCCGGCGGAGCCCGCCGCCGCGCCGCGCGCGCGAGCAACGACACCGATCCGCGCCTCGACGCGGAGGTCACGCTCATCGTGACCACGTGGGAGAACGTCCAGCCGGGCGCGATGGCCTGGGTCTTCCCGAACGCGCGCCAAGCGGTCGCCGCGGCGAAGGCCATGCGCAACGCGGTCGCGTGGTCGATCGTTCGCGGCAAGCGGTCCGCCGAGTCGCTCCACGGCGCGCGCGCGAACGGCGATGTGCTGATCGAGCAGCGCTCGCGCTTGGCCTGAGGCTTCTGAGGCTTTCGAGCCTAGCGAGGGGCGCCCGCTCGGTCGCCATCGCCCACGTGCGCGCCGATCAACGCGTCGGGCTCAGCCCGGGAATCGCCGGAATCGTCGGCGGCGGCACGACGCCGCCGCCGGGCGGCGGGGCGCGCTGCGTGCCGAGGTGCACGACCGTCTTCATCTTGCGGCCGCGCACGCCGTCGATGACCGCCGCGACCTCGCCGAACGGGATCTCCGGGTTCGCGCCGACGACGATGTCTTCGGCGCTGGCGCCCGCGTCCTCGGGCGTGATGCGATCCATGCAGCTAGGAATGCCGATCGTGTCGACTTCGCCGTTGACGCGCGAATACGCGAGACCGACGCCGAACTTCGCGCAGCCGGGGCCGACGTTGTTCGTCTCGGTCTTGATCGAAATCCCCTCCTGCGCGACGAGGATCGACACGAACGGCGGCGCGACGCCGGCGTCGGGCTTGAAGCCGGGCATCTCGAGGATCATCTCGGCGTACGCCTCGTCGGGCGTGAGCGCGACGAGGTGGAAGCGGTCGAAGCCGTTGACCGCCGCGGTGTAGAGCACCTCGGTGACGATCTTGTAGGTGATGGCGTTGTCGACGACGAGCGACAGATCGCGCCCGGCCTGGGCGCCCTTTTCCTTGCGGATCTGCCGCAGCCAATCGGCGATCGGGTAGATGAGCATTCCCGGCTGGCCGCCCTTCACCGAGATGGGCAGGCCGGCGTACCAGGAGACGGGCGCGGGCATGGGGATGGGCTCGTTCTTCGTGCCGACGAGTCGGATCTCCTTCGGGGTGATCGCGATCATGGAGAGGCCCTTGGTCGTCGGCGTCGCCGAGCGCGCGTGGATCAGCCCCACGTTGGTGTCGCCGCCGGGCTGACGCGCGCTTGGGCTCGCGCTCGGCTTCGGAGAGGACGCGGCCGTCGCGCCCGCGCCGGAAGCGGCCGACGACGCGCCGGGCTTGGGGAGCGGGTCGCCGGACTTCTTGTCGCAGGCGCCGCCGCCGCCGAGCGCGAGGGCGGCGACGAGCGCGACGCGCGAGCGCGAGGCGTCCTTCACGATCACATCCGCTCGAGCACGACCGCGAGCCCCTGCCCGCCGCCGATGCACGCGCTGCCGACGGCGTAGCGCGCCTTGCGACGCGCGAGCTCGTAGACGAGGTGCGCCGTGATGCGCGCGCCGCTCGCGCCGAGCGGGTGGCCGAGCGCGATGGCGCCGCCGTTCACGTTCGTCTTCTCGCGCGGGAGGCCGAGCTCCTTCTCGACCGCGAGGAACTGCGGCGCGAACGCCTCGTTCACCTCGAACAAATCGATGTCGGTCTGCTTCAGCTCGGCGCGCGCGAGCGCGTTGCGTATCGCGGGCGCCGGGCCGATGCCCATCTCCTTCGGCTCGACGCCGGCGACGCCCCACTGGACGATGCGGGCGAGCGGCGTGAGGCCGTTCTGCTTGGCGAACTCCTCGGTCGCGAGCACGAGGCACGCGGCTCCGTCGCAGATGCCCGACGCGTTGCCGGCGGTGACGACGCCGTCCTTCTTGAACACCGGGGCGAGCTTGCCGAGGATTTCCAGCGTCGTCTGCGGGCGCGGGTGCTCGTCGGTCGCGACGGTGACCGTGCCCTTCTTGCCGGCGAGCTCGAGGGGCGCGATCTCGTCCTTGAAGAAGCCCTTCTCGTTCGCCGCCGCCCAGCGCTGCTGGCTCGAGAGCGCGAACGCGTCGCACTCCTGGCGCGAGATGCCGTACTTCACCGCGAGGTTCTCGGCGGTGACGGCCATCGGCGTCTGGCAGTAGCTGTCGGTGAGCGCGTCCCACAGCGTGTCGCCGACCTGCGGCGCTTTACCGAACGCCCAGCCGTCGCGCGCGCCGCGGAGGACGTGCGGCGCCTGCGTCATGTTCTCCGTGCCGCCGACGAGCACCGCCTCGGCCTCGCCCATGAGCAGCTGCTCGGCGCCGTTGATGACGGCCTGGAAGCCCGAGCCGCAGAGCCGGTTCACGGTGAGCGCGGGCGTCGTGATCGGCAGGCCAGCCTTCAGGCCGACGTGGCGCGCGCAGTAAATCGCGTCGGCGCTCGTCTGCATCACGTTGCCGATGATGACGTGCCCGATGCGGGCGACGTCGATCTTCGACTGGGCGAGCGCGGCCTTCGCGGCGTGGACGGCGAGATCGTTCGCGCCAATGCCCTTGAGCGCGCCCTGCATCGCCCCGAAGGCGGATCGTTTTGCCCCCACCACCACGATCGACTTGCCGAGCTTCATGTGTGCATTCTCCTACCCTGGTTTGTCGCAGATCCAGCGGCGCCGCTTTTCTCCCTCACGGACGGTGGGAGCGCAATCGTTTTACGGTGCTTCACATGGATCCTCGTCAACCATCCGACGGTCCGCGACGTGCAAAGGGACCCGTGTAGACTTGGCCACTGCGACCCCCAAGGAGTCCCTCATGATCACGCGCGTCCTCTTCGCCGTCGGCATTTCCACGCTCGCTCTTGTCGCTTGCTCGTCGGACGTTCAGGGTCCTAGCGGGGGCGGAACCCCTGGCGCTGGGGGCTCGAGCAGCGGCGCGAGCGGGCGCGGCGGCTCCTCGGGCGGCGGCACGTCGGGCGGCAGCTCGAGCGGCGCGAGCGGAGGCTCCAGCAGCGGCGGTTCGAGCAGCGGAGGCTCCAGCAGCGGCGGTTCGAGCGGCACGCCGGTCACGAGCGACACGTGGGGCGATGGCAAGGCGATCACCGCGAACGTCGACATCGTCGCCGGCGGGACGGTCACGATCTCGCCGGGCGCGACGATCAACGTCTCGCCGGGCGTGAACATCACCGTGCACGGCACGCTGACGGGCGCCGCGAAGGCGAGCCACGCGAAGCTGACCGGCACGGGCTGGGGCGGCGTCACCGTCGCGAGCGGCGGCTCGATGAGCCTCACCGGCGTCGACCTCGAGAACACGACGACCGGCATCCACGTGAACGGCAACGACGTGCTCGCGCAGTACGACTACGGCACGATGACGGGCGGCATGTTCACCGTCGACGTCGGCGGCACGTTCAAGACCGACCACGCGGCCGTCGTGAAGGGCGGC
>JAYVXL010000747.1:0-3729 GCA_043785185.1 Myxococcales bacterium | reverse complement strand
GCGCGCGCGTCTCGTCGAAGAGCGCCGCGACGTGCGGGTAGCCGTCCTTCGCGCTGGCCATCGCCTTGACGACGCTGCCGGCGTAGTGCGGGTGGTTGTCGCCGTAAAACGAGACGGTCCGGCCGCCCTTGTCGTAGCTCGTGAAGAACGCGCCCTCTTTGCCCTTGGCCACCGCGACCTCTAGCTTGCCGCCCTCGCGCGTCGCGGTGTGAGCGAGGAAGTACTGCTTCTTCGCGTCGAGCTGGAACGTGCCCTCGTACTCCCGCTCGTAGGTCACGTTGGGGCTCGTGCCGGCGGCGACGCAGACGGTGCGGGCGGGGAGCGTGACCTCGCCCGCTTCGCCGTGCGCGCGCGCGAACTTCACGGCCGCGACGGCGCCGCGCGCGTCGAGGACGGCCTCGAGCGGCGACATGTGCTCGACGTAGCGGACGCCCTCCTCGAGGCTCTTGGCGACCTCCTCGTGGTTCAAGCGGTACGCCGGCGAGTCGGCGAGGCTCTTTCGGTAGACGAGCGTGACGCCGCCCCACGACTGCAGGAGCTCCTGCACGCGCGCCTCGCGGCCCTCGGCCGTGGCGCGCGCCCGCTCGGCCGCGAGCTCCGCCGCGTGCCCGAGGTGGCGCTGGAGCGTCTCCCACTCTTCGTCGTCGAACTGCGCGCGCATGTGCGCGTCGCCCTTCTCGCGGCAGAGGATCGCGAAGCGCTCGGCCTCCTTCTCGATCTGGACGACGTAGTACGCGAGCAGCTCGGTCGCGGTGTCGATCGCCGTGAGGCCGCCGCCGATGACGATCGCCGGCAGCTCGATCTGGAGGTTCGCGATCGAGCTCTTTTTGTAGGCTCCCGTGAGCTGCAGGCCCATCAAGAAATCCGACGCCTTGCGGATGCCGCGCGACAAGTTGTTCTTCATGTCGATCACCGTCGGACGGCCGGCGCCGGCGCTGATCGCGACGTGATCGAAGCCGAGGGACCACGCGTCCTCGAGCGTCAGCGTCCCGCCGAAGCGAACGCCGCCGTAGATGGAGAGGTGGCGGTTTCGCGCGAGCGTGACGTACGTGACGGTCAGGAAATTCTTGTCCCAGCGAACGGTGATGCCGTACTCGCTCACGCCGCCGAAGCCGAGGAGGATGCGCTCGTCGAGCTCGCCGGACATCGCGCGGAAGTCTTTGACGGGCGCGGGCGGCACCCAGCCGGTGGCGGTGGCGTGGCCGGTGAGCGCCTCGGGGAGCGGCTCGATCTTGAGCCCGTCGACGGCGACGACCGCGAAGCCCTCGCACGCGAGGTGGTGCGCGAGCGTGTAGCCGGCGGGGCCGAGGCCGACGACGAGCACGTTCCTGCCGTTGTACGGCTTCATGTGCGGGCGGTGGACGTTGAGGGGGTTCCACCGCGTGAGGAAGCCGTAAATCTCGAGGCCCCACGGCAGCTCGAGGATCTCGGTCAAGACGCGCGTCTCGATCTGCGGGATGTTGACCGGCTCCTGCTTCTGGAAGACGCACGCCTTCATGCAGTCGTTGCAGATGCGGTGGCCGGTGCCGGGGCACATCGGGTTGTCGACGATGACGAGCGCGAGCGCCGCGAGGGCGTCGCCGTCGCGCCGCATCGTGTGCATCTCGCTGATCTTCTCCTCGAGCGGGCAGCCCGCGAGCGGCACGCCGAGCGGGTTCTTCTTCAGCTCCCTCGGGCCGTCCTTCTTGCCCTCGAAGAGCCCCTTGCTGCACGAGTCCTTGTCGCGGTTGTGGCAGTAGAGGCAGTAGTCGATCTCCTCCTCGACGACGCGCGCGTCGCCGCGGCGGTCCGTCAGGCGGAAGCCGTCGCGCTCGCGGCGCTCGTGCGCGGGGCCGACGAAGAGCTCCGGCATCTTCGGGTCGGGGCGGCGAAGCGTGACGAGGTTTGCGTAGTCGAGGTTCTTCGGCTGCTTGAAGGACGCCCACGCGCGCGACGGGTCGTGGGGGTCGCCGCGGCGGGCCGCGAGCCACGCCTCGACGGCGTCGAGCGCGAGGGCCACGACGTTGGCGCTCTCCGCGTCGGTCGGGGCGGCGGGATCGGCCGGCGCGACCTCGGCCGCGAGCGCCGCGTCCCTCGCGAGCGCCGCGCGGACGCTCGCGACGCGGGCGCGGAGCGCCGCCGTCCACTGCGCGCCGCCCGCCTTGGCCGCCTTGCGCGCGGTCTCGTCCGCCTCGACGAGCAGCAGCGTCGCGCGCGCCACGAAGAGCTCCTCGTCGGTGTGCGCGTCGTGGTCCGCGGGGAGGACGCTCGCGAGCGCGGCGAGCGCCGCCGTCTTCGCGGCCTCCGCGCTGCGGCCTCTGGCCGCCCAAGCCTTACCGGCGCCGTCCTTCAGCACGCGCTTCTTCGCGAAGTCGCGCTTGAAGCGCCAGAGCGGCTCGCGGTCCTGCACGCTCACGCGCAGCGCTTCGAGCTCCGCCCGGACGCCGAACAGGCGCCCGACGAACGCGCTCACCGACGGCGCCGCGGCGAGGAGCGCCTCGCTGATGGCCTCGGGCGCCATCCCCTGCCCCTTGCACGCGCGGTACGCGGCGAAGCGCGCGTGCGCCTCCGGCGACGACGCCGCCAGCGCGCGGTCCCACTCCGCGTGCAGCTCGGCGAGCTTCGCGGGGTCGAAGAGGTCCGCGAACGTGTACGGCGCGACCCCCAGCGGCATGTCGCGGTCGCCGCTGTTCGCCGGCGGCGGCACCGAGCGCGGCGGGCGCGACGCGGCCGCGTTCACCCCGGAGGAGCCGCTGTTCATGCGTTCTTTTTCTCCGACGGCACGTACGCCGTCGCGGCGAGGTCCCCCTCCTCGAAGCCGAAGTAGATCCCGCACTGTTTGAACATGAACTTCTGCCCCTCGGGCGAGGCCAGGTCGATGCGGTACGTGTTGATGTACTTCACCGAGTCCTTGAGCCACATGTCCCACGCCTCCTTCGACACCTCGGCGAAGAGCCGCTGGCCCAGCTCGTTCTTGTAGGGGGGGCGCGGCAGCCCCGGCAGGTCTTTTCCGAGCTTCTTGCAGTGGACGATGCGGTCGGTCATGGCGGGGGGTTTCTACCCGTTCGGGCTGCGCATTGCCAGCTGCACGGCGGCGGGGTGGGAAGGGCGAAACGTCCGCGCTCGAGCGTAGAATGAAGAGGTGGGTGCGCTCCGCGTCGGTTTGCTCCTCCTGGCGCTCGGCGTGAGCGTCGGCGGATGCGCCGCCGCGCCGGGCGCACGGACCCCGCGAGGTGACGGGCCGGACGGCGTCGCGGTGATCGTCATCGTCCCCGTGCCGGAGCGCCTGCCGTTCGATCCGCGCGGCGCGCGCCTCACGGCGGCCACCGCCGAGCTGACGCGCCTGGCCGGCCACCCGATCGCCTTCGAGATCGACGGCAGCCTCGCGGCGGAGTGGCAGAGCAGCTTCGAGCGGCAGCTCACGCTCGCCGTCGAGACCGTCGCCAAGGATCTGGCGCGCCTGAAAGAGCAGGCGCCGGCGGCGTTCGAAGTGGAGGCACCGCAGCTCCGCCGCATCGTGTGCCGGTACAAGGCGACGGCGGCGCGGCCCGAGGTGACGTTCGACACCGCCGGCGCGATCGTCTTCCAAGAGGACGCCCGCCACGGCGACCTCGTCGCGCACGGATACGTCTACCGCGAGCTCGAGGACGCGTACGCCGAGCGCGCCCAAGCGCGGTACGGGGACATGGCGCCCGACGACGTGCCGACCCAGGAGCGGCGCGCGTACCTTCGGTTCCTGCTCGCGGGCCG
>JAYVXL010000746.1:0-3730 GCA_043785185.1 Myxococcales bacterium | reverse complement strand
CCCGCTCTTTCGCGGCATCGAGCGCGCCGACTCGATCGCGTTCGATCCGCACAAATGGCTGTACACGCCGCACTCGGGCGGGTGCGTCGTCGTGCGCGATCTGCAGCGCCTCGCCGATTCGTTCGCCGTGCACGCGACGTACGTGAAGGACGACAAGGCGCTGACCGGCAACGGGATCGATCAGTCGATGCTCGGCCCGCAGTTCTCGCGCGGATTTCAGGCGCTCAAGGTGTACGTGTCGCTGCTCGCGCACGGCCGCGACGCGTACGCGCGGCGCATCGCGCACGACTGCGCGCTCGCGCGCTGGCTCGCGCACGTCGTCGACGCGCACCCCGAGCTCGAGCGCTTCGGCGAGCCAGGCCTCTCGATTTGCTGCTTCCGCTACGTACCGCCGGGCACCGGCACGCGCCCGGATCGCGACGCGTACCTCGACGGCCTCAACGAGCGCCTCATGAACGAGCTGCAGGCGAGCGGACGCGCGTTCTGCTCGAACGCGGTCCTCGACGGCCGCTTCGTCCTGCGCGCGTGCATCGTCAATTACCGCACGGAGGCGGAGGACGTCGAGGCGCTCGCCCAGGCCGCGGTCGACCTCGGGCGAGCGCTGCACGCGCGCGGCGCGTAGCCGTCGTGGCTCGCGAGCGTCAGTTCGGGCAGACCTTGCCGGCGCAGACCTGGTTCGTCTGGGAGCACTTGGTGCCCGACGTGATGCAGATGTTCTGATCGCAGCAGCCGCCACTCGTGCACCCCTGGCCCGCGCAGCACGCCTGGCCCGGGCCGCCGCACGACTCGCACACGTCCTTTCGGCCGCAGCCGAGGCCGCCGCCGCACGACTGACCCGCGCAGCACGGCTGGCCCGCGCCGCCGCACGCCGCGCAGGTGCCGTTGCCGCATCCGAGGCCGCTGCCGCACGTGTCGTTCGCGCAGCACGGTTGGCCCGCGCCGCCGCACGTCGCGCAGGTGCCGTTCTGGCAGGCGACGCCGCCGGCGGTGCACACGTCGCCGTTGCAGCACGGTTGGCCCGCGCCGCCGCACGTTCCGCAGCTGCCGTTCGAGCAGCTGGGGCCGCCGCTCACCTGCGGGCACGCGGTGCCCGACGCGATGCAGACGTCGCGGATGCAGCAGCCGCCGCCGCCGCACGCGCCGACTGCGCAGCAAGGCTGGCCCGGGCCGCCGCACGCCGCGCACACGCCGCCGTTGCAGACGCCGCCGCTGCCGCACTGCCGACCGGGGCAACACGTCTGGCCAGGCCCTCCGCACGCCGCGCACGTCCCGCCGGAGCACGCGCCGCCGGACAGACACGCCGAACCGGTCGTGCAGCAAACCGAGCCGACGGCGCCGCACGCCGTCGAGCCGTCGGCGAGCGTGCCCTGACCACCGCCGCCGCCGCCGCCGTCGCCGATGAAGGCGCCGGTGCTGTTGCTTCCCCCGCAGCCCCAGACGATCGCGAGCGCGAGGGACACGAACACGACGAACCTAAGCGAACGAAGCGATCCCATGTTTCTTCCTCCTGGTTACGACGGCGGGGAGAGGGGCGACGCGCCGGGCGCGGCGCCGACGAGCGTCCCTGGATCGTACGCAATGCGCGCGCGCGCAGCCAAGATCGAACGCGGAAACGTGGGCGCGGCGGCGGAGGCCGCGCACACGCGCGCTGATCGCGCCCGTGGCTCCGTGGCTCAAAAACGCACGGAGTACGACACCCACGAGCCCGTCGCGTCGGCGCCGACGCGCAGGTTCTGCAGCTCCTTGGCGGCGCGCCACGTCTTCGGCGGCAAGAGGTACGGCAGCATCGCGCCGCCGAAGCCGCCGGCGGCGGACGCGAGCACGCGGAAGCGGCGCTCGCTCACGCTCCAGTCGAGCGGGACGGGGCCGTTGAAGAACCACTCGATCATCGGCGCGCTCACCGTCGAGAGCATCCCGAGCGCGAGCGCGAGGTGCCAGGTGGTGCGCACGTCCCCCTCGGGCGGCGGGCTCTGGACGAAGCCGTTGCATTTGGGCTGCGCGAGGTACCCGCCGCCGAGCGTGAAGCCCCACGTCAGGCCGACGAGCCCCGGCCCGATCGCGCGCGCGCCCGGCTGCTCCATGTATTTGAACCACGTGACGTCGGCGTACATCGAGAAGAGGAACGCGCCGGCGCTCGCGCCCATGTAGAGCCAGTCGGTGCTCGCGGCGCGGTCGCACAGCTCCTGCTCGCGCGGGCCGCGTGGGCGCTCGTCGTTCGCGGCGTAGACGTAGGCCGGCGGCTCGTGCGGGGGCGAGGGGGCGGGCGGCGCGTCCACGAGGCGCGAAGCTATCACGGATCGCCCGCAAAAACTGCGCGCGCGGGCTCGACCGCCCGGCCGCTTGCGACTAAAGAGGAGGCCATGCAGGTCGGCGCGCTCCAAGTCCCCGGGCAGGTCTTTCGCGAGTACGACATTCGCGGCGTCGCCGATCGCGATCTCTCGAACGAGCTCGCGCGGGCCATCGGGCGCGGCTACGCGAAGATGCTCGGCGACGGCGCGGCGGCGAGCGGCAAGCCCCTGCGCGTCTGCGTCGGGCGCGACTGCCGCATCTCGAGCCCGCGCCTCCACCAGTCGCTCGTCGACGGCCTCCTCCGCAGCGGCGTGCACGTGATCGACATCGGCGTCGGCCCCACGCCGATGCTGTATTTCTCCGTGCATCACACCGGCGCCGACGGCGGCATCATGATCACCGGGAGCCACAACGCGGGCGACGAGAACGGCTTCAAGATGATGCGCGGGAAGGGCAGCTTCTTCGGCGCCGACATCCAGAACCTGCGCAAGCTGATCGAGTCGGGAGAGCTCGGGGCGGAGAGGGACGGCGGCGGCGAGTCGATGGACGTGCAGGCCGCGTACCTCGCGGCGCTGACGAAGGACATCGCGCTCACGTCCAGTGGGAACATGAAGGTCGTGCTCGACGCGGGCAACGGCGCGGGCGGCCCGCTCGGGGTCGCCGCGCTCAAGAGGGCGGGGATCGCGCCGGATCCGCTGTTTTGCGAGATGGACGGACGCTTCCTGAACCACCACCCCGACCCGACCGTGCCGAAGAACCTCGAGGCCCTCATCGCGCGCGTGCGCGAGACGGGCGCGCGCGTCGGCCTCGCGTACGACGGCGACGCCGACCGCCTCGGCGCCGTCGACGCGAACGGCGACATCGTGTGGGGCGACCGCCTGATGATCCTCTTCTCGCGCGCGCTCCTCAAGGACCACCCGGGCGCCGCGATCCTCGGCGAGGTGAAGTGCTCGCAGACCATGTACGACGACATCGCCAAGCACGGCGGCCGCCCCATCATGTGGAAGACGGGGCACTCGCTCATCAAGGCGAAGATGAAGGAGGAGCACGCGCTCCTCGCCGGCGAGATGAGCGGGCACCTCTTCTTCGCCGACAGGTGGTTCGGCTTCGACGACGCGCTCTACGCGGGCCTGCGCCTCCTCGAGATCCTGGCGAAGGACCCGCGCTCGATCGGCGAGATGCTGAGCGACGTGCCGACGACGTACGCCACGCCGGAGCTGCGCGTCGACTGCCCCGACGCGATCAAGTTCGACGTCGTCAAGGCGATCACCGCTCGCTACAAGAGCAAGGGGCTCGAGGTCGCGGACATCGACGGCGCGCGCGTGCAGTTCGGCACGCCGGGGGCGCCGGCGTGGGGGCTCGTTCGCGCGTCCAACACCGGGCCGGTGCTGGTGATGCGCTTCGAGGCGACGACGGCGGCCGAGCGCGATCGACTGCGCGC
>JAYVXL010000745.1:0-11936 GCA_043785185.1 Myxococcales bacterium | reverse complement strand
GCACGACGCTCCCGCCCTTCTCGCGGTGGCGCGCGAGCATGCCGACGTACTCCTCGTGCGTCTGCACGTTCTCCTTGAACGCGAGCCAGTCGGCGATCGCCTGGTGGAAGCGCTTCGCCGCGCCGGGGGACGTCAGCTTGAGCAACGCCTCGCGCTCGAGGTTGTGCTTGAAGACGTACTCCTCGTCGCCGGAGAAGGTGCTGTCGGGGAGCTTCAAGACGTAGTCGCGGAGGACGAGCTCGCCGAGCAGCTCCTTGACGTGACCTTCGTCGGGAGCGCCCTCGGTCGTCCAGATCTCCGGCGCTGCCTGGTCGAGGCGCTGGACCGCGAGGAGGCCCCCGAGCCAGAACACGCCGCCCATGATCGCCGCGCGCTCGAGCAGCTCGCGCTCGGCGGGCGCGAGCGCGGAGATGCGCGCCTGTACCGCGTCCTCGACGGTGAGGGGGAGGCGCACGTTCGCGAGCTTGTCGACGTGGATCGTCCACGCCTCTTCCTCGGCGAAGTCGTCGTTCACCTCGAGGACGCCCATGTCGAGGAAGATGCGGACCATCTGCTCGAGCAGCGCCGGGTTGCCGCCGGCGAGGGTGCACGCGGCGTCGATGAGGTCCTCGACCGCGTCCTCGTCGCCGCATGGCTTAAGGAGATCGCGCATCACCGTCGACGACTCGACGTCCGACAGAGGGGAGAGCTGGATGACCGCGTGCCGCTCGCCGCCGTGGCGGAACCAACCGTCGCGGCGCGCGGTCATCTCGGGGCGCGCGAGGCAGATGATGAGGACCTGTCCTTCGAGCGTGTCGATGAGGTTGCCGAGCAGATCGAGCGACTCGTCGTGCGCGTTGTGCAGATCGTCGAAGAGGAGCACGAGCGGGCCGACGAGCTGGCCCTTCGCGCGCGCGTCTTCCTCGAGGAAGCTCTTGATGACGGCGCGGCGCAGCCACCGCATCTGCTGCGGGTCGCCCTTGACGGCCTTGATGAGCGGCGAGTCCTGAAAATCGAGGTCGAGCAGCTGGCCGAGGAAATAGACGACGTCGCCGACCTTGCGATCGTCGAGGACGGCGGCCACCTGCGTGCGGACCTGCGCCTTCGCCGCCTCGGCGTCCATGCCCTCGACGATCCCGAAGCGCGCGCGCAGGACGCGCGCGAAGACGCCGTAGGCCGCGCCCTGATCGCGCGCCGAGCCGCGGAAGACGCGCGGCGCGTCCTTCTGGCTACCGCGCATCTTCATGAGAAAATCGCGGACCAGGCGCGTCTTGCCGATGCCGGTCGCCCCGAGCACGGTCACGACGCGCGCGCTGCCGGTCGCGCGCACGTGCCAGAGCGCGTCCTCGAGCTCGCGGACCTCCGCCGCGCGCCCGACGAGCACGGCGCGCCGCTCGAGGACTGCCAGGCCCGACGGGGCGTAGCTCAGACGGTCGACCATTCCGAGACGAAGTCTACCCCAACTGCCGGGGAGAGCGTCCGGCCGATTCGTCAGTGCGGGTCGGGCTGGAAGAGTCCGTCGACGTCGTCGATGAGCATCGCGGGGGCTTCGTCGGGCCGGTCGGCACGCGCGGACGACGGCGCGGGGGACCCGGCCGGCGGCGGGGGCGACGGCGCAGGCGACGCCGGCGTGGGCGCGCGCGGTGAGACGTGGGGGGGGCGCGAGGCGCTCCCGATCCCGCTGTGGCTACGCCCGCGCGGCACGGGCACGTGCGCGTAGCGCGGCTTCTTCGCCGTCGGATCCTCCACGCAGCCGGCCATGTTCGCGGGGCAGGAAATGCGGACGTGAAAGTGATCGTCGTGCGGCAGCGCGCCGTGCGGCTGCGCCATCACCTCGGCGGCGCGGACGCGGATGTGCGCCGGCGCGCCGATACGCTCGGCGTACGCGAGCAAGCGCGCGCGCAGCGGCGTCGCGACGAAGATGTGTGAGACGTGCGCGACGCCGTCCGTCACGAGCGCCGAGACGAGCGCCCAGTTGCGTGCGTCGTCGAAGAACGCGCCGGGCCACGACACCGCGCTGCCGTCGCCCTGAAACTGCACGAAGTGGTCGGCCAGCAGCGGCTTGCCCGTCTGGCTACGGACGTAGAAGCCGACGTCCGCGTCGCGGCCGCTCTCGTGCGACGCGTGCCGGTCGACCTCGCCGCCGCCCTGGCGCGAGAGCTGTCCCGCCGACAGCACCGCGTCGGGAAATTGCCGGCGCACTTGGCGCGCAGCGCGATCGACGGCGCCGACGAGCGGGCCGGTACCCCAGCGGACGTCGCCGTACGCGTACGAGGGGACGATGCGCAGGTAGTCCGTCTCGTCGAGGTGCGAGCCGCCGACGAGGCGCCCCTCGGTCGGCGAGCCGACGCTGCGTCCCCAGATCGATCCCGCGGGCTTCTTCGCGTGCTCCTGCGCCGCCTTTGCGGCTTCGTGCTGCGCGTGCGGGGCGAGGGCGGCGGGCGCCCTCGTCACGGGCGCGGGCGCGCCGGAGAAGTACGAGACGGCGGAGAACAAGGCCAGCAGCGCTACTCGCACGATGACCGATAGGAAGCACGCGGGCGCGAAGAGGGCCAAATTCCGTGTCGCGCGCGTGTGAACCGGCGTTGATGCCGCCGGCTCGCCCGGCTTCTTTTTCGGCATTTCTTCGCGGCACGGCGGTTGCTCTGCGTGACGCCATGCTTCGCCGTTCTTCTCTTCTCGTCATCGCGGTCGCGCTCGCTCCTGCGACCGTCCACGCGTTCGATCATCACCACCACCACGGCGACGGCGGCGGAGGCTGCGGCCACGCGAGCCCGACCGCCGGCGGCACCTCGGTGACGGCGACCCCGCCCTCGCCACTCCCTTCGCCGGCCCCAACGGCGGGCGAGAAGCGCGTCTTCGTCACGTCGACCGTCTTCTCTGGCGCCGTCGGCGGCCTCGCCGCGGCGGACTTGCAGTGCCAGACCGCCGCCGGCCGCGCCGGGCTGACGGGTCTCTTCCGCGCGTGGATCTCGGACGGCGCAACGAGCGCCTACGACCGCACCGCGTCGTCGTCGGGCCCCTGGTACACGACCGGCGAGGCGTTGGCGTTCGCCACGCGCGCGGACCTCCGCGGGCCGCCGGCGGCGACGCTCCGCGACGAGCTCGGCGGGATCCCCGACGGCGTCGCCACGACCGGCGCGTGGACGGGCAGCGACTCCGAGGGTCGCGCGACGGGGCAGGACTGCGACGGGTGGACCAACGCGACGGTCGCCGCCACCGCGACCACGGGCAGCGGCCTCGGCTTCGACACCGCGTGGGGCGGCGGCCACGCGACGCGGCGGTGCGACCAGAAGGCGCCGCTGCTCTGCGTCGAGAAGTAGACGGCGCCCGTTCCGGGGCGGGTGGCCCGCGGCTTTTTCGCCGACCCGGTGCGGACTCGAGTCCGACGTCGGTGCCCCGCGCCAGCAAAATCACGGCAAAACCAGGGTCTCGGGGACGTGTCCGCCGTGGCACGCGCCTCGCAGCTCACCCGGGAATGGAACGACGATGGCTCGCGGCGGTGTCGACTCTGATCCTCCTGGCGTGCGTTCACGCGCTGCCCGGCTGCATGCTCGACAGCCCCACGTACATCACGACGCGTGAGGTCCCGCAGTACGGCGCCGGCGACGCGGGGGCGCAGGCGCCCGCCACGCCGCCTTCTTCGAGCGGCGCCAGAGGCGGCAGCGACAGCGGCGCGGCGACGTGCGGGTCGGATTTCATCAAGCCCGATCTCGCGACGCTGAAGTCTTGCGGCGACGGCAAGGGCCACTGCTTCGACAAGACGAAGGCGCCCATGGCCGACCAGCTCTCCGCCTGCCCCGACGCCGCGCAGGTGTGCGTGCCCGACGAGATGCTCACGGCCGCCGGCGGGAAGCTCGCGAGCTGCACGTCGATCGTCGGCCCCGGCGGATGCGTGACCGCGCACCTCGTCCCGCCGCTCGAGCAGCAGGGCGGCGGGTTCCTGAAGCAGGACGTTTGCGCGGCGGGCCAGCTCTGCGCGCCCTGCGCCGATCCGACGAACAACAACGCGCCGACGCCGTTCTGCCAGCCCATCGGCGTCCACGGGAGCGCGTGCGGCGCGGACGCCGGCCCCGCCGCGGCCGACGCCGGCCCTCCCCCGCCCGCCGCCAAAGCGTGCTGCACCACGAACGGTCACAGCGCCGGCATGTGCCTGCCCGAGACCGCGATCCCCGCGTCGCAGCAGAGCCAGACGAAGCAAGACGTCTGCGACGCCGCGCAGAAATGCGTGCCCGCCGCGTTCGTGAAGAACACGCCGGTGAAGTGCGACGGCGGCCTCTCCGGCGCGGGCGTGTGCATGGACAAGTGCTTTAACGACATGATGAGCCTCGCCGGCGATCTCGGTCTCCTCAGCAACGCCGGGTGCGGCACGACCGAGGTGTGCGTGCCGTGCGCGTTCGTCAGCGGGCAAGGCGTGCCGGGGTGCAAGTGAGCCTCGCGCGGCGCGCGCTCACCCTGGCGATCGCGGCCGCCGCCGTGGCGTGCTCGGTCGGCGAGACGACCTACGAGACCGTCGACGAGCCGGTCACCGTCGCCAGCCCCACCAAGGAGTGCGCGGCGCCGTTCGCGAGCCCCGATCTCTCGAAGCTCGAGGCGTGCGGCGAGGGCAAGGGGCACTGCTACGCCGGGAGCAAGACGTCGCTCACCGGCCTCCCCGCGTGCAAGGGCGACGACGTGTGCGTGCCCGACAGGATCCTCGCGCTCAAGGGCGGCACGCTGAAGGCGTGCAAGTTCTTCATCGAGGGCAAACCCGGCGTGTGCATGAGCACGCTGGTGGGCAAGGTCGGCGAGCACAAGGACCAGCTCAAACAGGACGTCTGCGACGACGGCGAGCGCTGCATCCCGTGCGTCGACCCGACCAACGGCAAGGACACCCACGTCTGCGAGCCGGGCGGCGTCTACGAGAACGCGTGCAAGGGCGGCGCGGACGACGCGCCCATCACCTGCTGCCACGGCGCGGGCGTGTGCATGAACAGAGACGCGGTGCCGCCCGAGCAGCGCGACAAGGTCACGGCGCAAACGTGCCCGGCGCCGAAGATTTGCGCGCCCGCGGCGGCGGCGAGCGGCCACCCGGTCTCGTGCCACGCGCTCGGCATTCCCGGCGTGTGCCTCGATTTGTGCTTCGCCGCGCAGCTCGCCCCGAGCGCCCACGTCCTTCGCGGCGACTGCAAGGCGACCGAGCTGTGCCTGCCGTGCGTGATTGGTGCCTCCGAAGGCATGCCGGGCTGCTAAGCCCGCACGCCCTTCAACGGCTTACTCGCAGGCGAGCGGCGCCACCTCGGCCCACGCCACCCAGGCCGCCGACGCGACGGTCGAGACGCGGAGAAAGCGCGTCGTGACCTTCTTCGGGAACGCGACCACGTAGACGTGGTCGTCGACCATCTTCTGCTTCACGACCGCGATCGAGGTCCACGTGTCGCCGTCGCTCGACGTCTCGAGGTTGTGGGTGACGTTGCTCTCGGGCGGGGTCATGTCCGGGATGAGGAGCGCGCCGGTGATGGCAGCGTCCTTCTCGAGGTCGACGGTGATCGACTGCGGCGCCACGCCGCCGGCGTTCCATACCGTGCACGCGTCGCCGTCGTTCGCGGTCGCGGCCTGCACCTGCTTGGCGCCGCCCCGCGTGTTGCGGCTGCGGACCTCGCGGCAGCTCGGGCCCGCCTGCTTCACGAAGCCGATGGTGCTGCACGCGGTGGGGTCGATTTTGCCAATGTCGCGCGCCTCGACAACGGGGCCCTCCGCGGTCGTGGCGGCGACCTTGGGCGCCGCGGGCGGAGGGGCGCCGCACGCCGTGATCGCGGCTACCGCCGCCGCCCCGCCAAACCATCGCCCAAACCATTGATGGGTCGTCATGAGGGCTGGTCATACCACATCGTTCCCTCGCGGACGACTCTCGCCACGCACGCCAAAACATCGGCCAACACTACGATATCAATAAATTATACGCGGCTATGGCAAAATTATGCGCCGCCCCTTGCGCCGTTCGGAACCGACCTTATGACTAAAACATCGGATTGGTCATTCGGTTCTTTCGTCAACGCTGAGCCGGCGCAGCCGGTCACTCCCGCGGAGGCCCTTTGTTCGACAACCTCTTCACCATGGTCGGCCCTACGGGCTCGGCGCTGCTCCTCGTCGGGACGCTCTTCGTCGTCATCGTGGTGCCGATGATCGGGCGCGCGGCCCCCCGCTCCCGGCTGGGCTTCGACGTCCGCTGAGGCCCGCGAGGGCGCGTGGAGCATGCGTTGGAGTATAAGGATAGGGTGAACGGCCCCCTCGCCCAGACGATCGAGCAGAAGCTCCGCGCCGCGCTGACGCCGGAGGTCCTCGAGGTGACCAACGAGAGCGACTCGCACAACGTGAAAAAGGGCTCCGAGACCCACTTCAAGGTCGTGGTCGTGTCGCGCGCGTTCGAGGGCAAGGCGCCGGTCGCGCGGCACCAGCTCGTCTACCGCGCGCTCGCCGAGCAGATGAAGCAGCCCGGCGGCGTGCACGCGCTCGCCATCACGAGCCGGACGCCGGAGGAGTGGGCCGCGTCGCCCGCCGCGAACCTCTCGCCCCCCTGCCTCGGCGGCTCGAAGTCCTGAGTCCAAAGCCGCCGCGACCATTGAAGGCGCGCCCTCAGGCGGAGTAGGGTGCGCCGGTCATGGACAAAGTCTTCAAGACGGCGCGCGACGCGTGCGCCGACATCCCGGACGGCGCGACCGTGCTCGCCGGCGGGTTCGGCCTCTGCGGCATCCCCGAGAGTTGCATTCGCGCGCTGCGCGAGCTCGGCACCAAGAACCTCACCGTCGTCAGCAACAACTGCGGCGTGGACGACTTCGGTCTCGGCGTTCTGCTCGCGAACAAGCAGATCGTAAAGATGATCTCGAGCTACGTCGGCGAGAACAAGGAGTTCGAGCGCCAGTACTTGAAGGGCGAGCTCGAGGTGGAGCTCTGCCCGCAAGGCACGCTCGCCGAGCGGCTGCGCGCCGGCGGGGCGGGCATCCCCGCCTTCTTCACGCCGACCGGCGCCGGCACTGCGGTGAGCGACGGCGGCCTGCCGCTCCGCTACGCCGCCGACGGGAGCGTCGCGAAGCTCTCGCCGAAGAAGGAGGTCCGCGACTTCGACGGCAAGCCTCACGTGCTCGAGCCCGCCATCAAGGGCGACTACGCGATCGTGAAGGCGTGGAAGGGCGACCGCTTCGGCAACCTCGTTTACCGCCACACCGCGATGAATTTCAACCCGATGTGCGCGCAGGCCGGCAAGATCACGATCGCCGAGGTCGAAGAGCTCGTCCTTGTCGGCCAGCTCGATCCCGACACGATTCACACGCCGAGCATCTACGTGCAGCGCATCTTCAAGGGCGAGCGCTACGAGAAGCGCATCGAGCGCCGCACCACGAGGAAGGGTTAATCGCCATGGCCCTCAACCGCGATCAGATCGCCCAACGCGCCGCCCAGGAGCTGCGCGACGGATTTTACGTCAACCTCGGCATCGGCATGCCGACGCTCGTGTCGAACTTCATCCCGAAGGGCGTCGAGGTCGTGCTCCAGTCGGAGAACGGCCTCCTCGGCATCGGGCCCTATCCGAAAGACGACGAGGTCGACGCCGATCTCATCAACGCCGGCAAGGAGACGGTGACGATGCTCGCGGGCTCGTCGATCTTCTCGAGCGCCGAGAGCTTCGAGATGATCCGCGGCGGCCACATCGACCTCGCCATCCTCGGCGCGATGCAAGTCTCCGAACGGGGGGACCTGGCCAACTGGATGATCCCCGGCAAGATGGTCAAGGGAATGGGCGGCGCGATGGACCTCGTCGCGAGCGCCAAGCGCGTCGTCGTCATCATGGATCACGCGTCGAAGGACGGCGCGCCGAAGATCTTGAGGGAGTGCAACCTGCCGCTCACCGGGCGGCGCGTCGTGCACCGCATCATCACCGACCTCGCCGTGATGGACGTGACGGGCGACGGCCTCATCCTCCGCGAGGTCGCGCCGGGCGTGTCCGCGCGCGAGGTTCAGGAGCGGACCGAGCCGACGCTTCGCGTGCCGCCCGAGCTCGCGCAGATGAAGGTCTGAGCGAGGGCGGCGAGCTCGCGAAGCAAAAAAGCGCGCGAAGGGATTCGACGACGCGGGCGCGTGGCCTCGCCCCGCGTCAGGCTTCGTCAGGGCAAACGCGCGAGGCGCGCGACGACGAGCTTCGTGTACGCCGCGACCTTCGCGTCGAAGACGCGCGACGCCGGCGGGTTGTCGCGCGGCTGCGCGAAGTGCGTGGACACGACGAGCTCGAGCCCCTTGCCGGGAGCAGGCTCGCCCGCGGCGTCGAGCACCGGGAAACACCCGTAGCTGTTCTCGACGAGGCCGCTGTCGCCGTACCCAAGCTTCGAGAAGATGCGCCACTTTCCTTTCGCGGCGGCCTCGACCGCGCGGATGTCCACCGCCGACTGAAGCGTGATCGCGGCGTCTGCGCTCATGCCGCCCCAGCCGCTCGGCGGGACGACGCCCGACTCCGACGGCAACGTCCAATGCGCGCGCGGCGCGGTCCCGTAGAAAAGCACCTCGAGATCCGCCCACTGGATGCCGGGAAGGCGCGTGGCGGCGTCCTCGCGGTGCATCACGAGGCGCTTCAGGAACTCCGCCATCGTGGCGGTGGAGAGGTGGTTCGCCGGGGCGTGTGGCGGGTCGTCGGGAGAGATCTGGACCGTCGCGCCGGCGGCCGTGACGAAGTCGTACGAGAGGCCGGGCGCCGCGGCCCCGTAGTTGCCGCCGAACGACTCGTCGGCGGGCCGGCCGAGCCAGTGGTGCACGAGCGACTGCGCGTTGTCGCGGCCGCCGACGTTCTCGAAGTAGCGCGCCAGCGCGTTCGATTCGTAGTGCTGCTCGTTGTAGTTGTGGATGATCGTGACGAGATCGCCGAGCGGGATGCCGCTGACGGTCGCGTCGAGCCCGACGTGACCGTTCGACTGCTCGCGCATTTTCCGCGCCGCGTTGGCGACGGCCATGAACTTCGTCGCACTGAGCGGCTGAAACGCGCGATCGTGCGTACCGTTGCTGAAGTAGCGATAGTGGGGCGCGCCGGTCGGGTCGCGCCGGATCGCGATGACCGTCAGGTCCAGCTCGCTCGGCACGTCGGCGAACGTGGTCGTGTCGAAGGTCACGTCGCCGAGGGGTCGCGCCGGCTGGAAGCTGCTCGGAATGGCCGCGGCGCGGTTCGGGCACGCCCACGCGCGATCGGCGTTCGAGGGCCACGCCTTCCTCTTGCAAACGTCGTCCTGGAACTCGAAGTTCGGGTTGTTCGCCCGCCGTGACGCGTCGCAGCCCGGTGCGGGGAGGGTGAGCGCGCCCTCGTCGCCAACGGTGTCCGTGCCCTCCACACCGGAGGAGCACGCACCGAGCGCGGCGGCCAACGCGAGGGACGATGCGAAGCGCCTCATCGGCGCACCCGGTGCGGCGCGGGGGTGTGGCCGCGATGGTTGCCAGGCAGGACGTCGATCATTGGGCTCCAGGGTGCTCGCATCGGGTTGTACGGGGCTCTACTTCTGAGGTAACGGACGATGTAAGTGAACGTAGGTTTCGTAAGCAACGGCGATGCCATGCAAAAATTTGCTCAAAACGAGCGATTTTTCGCGAAAGGCGCGACCGGTCCTGGCTAAATTTTCGACCATCGCCGGATCAAGCGGCTCGGGGATCGCGACGGAACGTCGAGGGGCTCGCCGGTGTTCGCGGATCGTCCATTGATCGCCCTTCGTAGAGTGCGCGGGCCGCGGGAGGGGTCGTCACGCGGCCGGCTTGCCGGGCGCCCGTCCGTACGTGAGCCGCCCCTCGATCACGAGCACGGCGTGGCCCGCGAGGCGCACCCGATCGGCCAGGAGCACGCACGCGAGCTCGCCCCCGCGCTTGCTCACCTGGCGCGCCTTGAGCTCGGTCTTGCCGAGGCGCGCGGCCCAGAGCGGGACGAGCGTGGCGTGCGCGGAGCCGGTGACCGGATCCTCGGGGACCCCCTGCGCGGGCGCGAAGAAGCGCGAGACGAAGTCGACGTCGGCGTCGCGGCCCGTCCCGGGCGCGGTCACGATGACGCCAAACACGCCTGACAGCGCGGCGATCCTGACCAAGTCCGGCGCGAGCGCGCGCACGTCCTCTGCGCACTCGTAAATGCAGACGAGATCGCGCGCCCGGGCGATCTCGAGCGGCGCGCCGCCCAGCGCCTCGCCGAGCCCGCGCGGCGCCTCGCACGCGCGGGGCGGGCGCGCCGGCAGATCGAGCACCAGCCGCTGCCCGTCCTTCACGACGCCGAGCGCTCCGCTCTTGGTCCAGAACCGAACCTCGCGGCGGCTCGGCTCGAGGCGCTCGAAGACCACGTGCGCCGACGCGAGCGTGGCGTGACCGCAGAGATCGATCTCGACCACCGGCGTGAACCACCGCAGATCGAAGTCCCCATCGGGCCGGCGTACGAAGAAGGCGGTCTCCGCCAGGTTGTTCTCGGCGGCGATCTGCTGCATGACGTCGTCGGCGAGCCACGCCTCGAGAGAGCACACGGCGGCGGGGTTGCCGGCGAACGGGCGGTCGGTGAACGCGTCGACCTGGTAGAAGGGCACGGTGAACATGCGCCTGGCGTAGCGCAGGGAGGGAGCGCGGTCACCTGTGGCTCTCCCCGAGCTCGGCCTCGGCGCGGCCGCCTCCGGGCCTCCGGCACAGGGGCCGAGCTTGCTGGGCGACGCCGAATGGGGGAGGATCCCGGTTTCAGGCGCGTACCCCATGAGCGGGGATCCGCCACTATTCATTCTTTTTTCCGGGAGGCTTTCATGAAGAATCGTCGTTTGTCCTTGGTTACGGGCTCTGCTTTCGCGATGGTTTCGCTCGTCGTGGCGTGCTCGTCGTCCTCATCGACCGGAACGGGCTCCTCCTCCAGCGGCGGCTCCAGTGGCGCCAGCGGCGGCTCCAGCAGTGGCGCCAGCGGCGGATCCAGCAGCGGCGGCTCCAGCAGCTCCGGCGGCGGTAGCCAGTGCGCGATCACCCCCGGCACCTACAAGACCCACTACACCGGCAAGACGACGAACGGGCCGAACTGCCCGGCGCTCCCCGACTCGACCATCACCATCAGCCCGAGCGACGGCGGCGGCGCGAGCGACGCCGGTGCGAACCCGAACTGCACGATCACCACCGACACCGGCACGTGCACGACGAAGGTCGACTGCACGACGACCACGAGCGGCATCACCAGCGTCTCGCACTCGCAGACCACGGTCTCGGGCGGGAGCGTGAGCGGGTCCCAGACGAGCAAGACGACCGGCGCGGACGGCGGCGTTTTCAGCGACTGCGGCTACGACTTCACCTGGACGAAGCAGTAGAGCGAACGTCGTTTTGACCTGAACGGACCCCGAGAAGATGCGATCGAGCCGATCGCCAACGCGGTCTGTTCTCTTCGTGGGTGGGCGTCGCGTCGCCTGATATCGTTTGCGGATGCGTTCCGCGCGCTCGGCGCTCACCTCCGGAGTCCTCGCCCCCTCCTCGGCCTCGACGGCCTCGACGACGCCTCCCACGACGGAGGCGCCGCCGAGCATCGTCCAAGTCGGCGCCGACGTGCTTCGCGCGCGCGCGGCCGACGTCCCGCCGGCCGACATCGCGACCGCGGAGATGCGGCGCCTCGTGCAGACGATGGTCGAGGTCATGCGCAGCGCGCCGGGGGTGGGCCTCGCGGCGCCGCAGATCGGCGTGGGCCTGCGCGTCTTCGTGATGGAGGATCGCGCCGAGTACATGGCGAGGGTCAAGGCCGAGGCGCTCGAGGAGCGCGGTCGCGTGCCGGTGCCGCTGAAGGTCTTCTTCAACCCGGTCTTGCGTCTGCTCGGCGCGCGCACGGCGACGTACCTCGAGGGGTGCCTCAGCGTGGAGGGCTTCGTCGCGCTCGTCGAGAGGAGCCACGAGGTCGAGATTGAAGGCCTGGACGAGCACGGCGCCCCGCACGCGTGGCGCGTCAGCGGCTGGCC
>JAYVXL010000744.1:0-11940 GCA_043785185.1 Myxococcales bacterium | reverse complement strand
CCGCGCGCGAGCTCGAAGAAGAGACCGGCCTCGGCGCGCGCGCGGCCGACGTGCACCTCGAGCAGCTCCGCGCGTTCGGCGCGGCCGATCGCGATCCGCGCATGCGCGTGATCAGCGTCGCCTACTACGCGCTCGTCCGCGCCGACCTGGCGCCGCTCGTCCGCGGCGGCGGAGACGCAAAGGCCGCCGCGTGGCACCCGGTCTCGCCCGCGACGCCGCCGCTCGCGTTCGATCACGCGGCGATCGTGGCGGCTGCCAGAGACCGGCTCCGCGCCGAGGTGGATCGGCTCGCGCGCGCGCTCGTCCCCGAGACGTTCAGCATCGCGGAGCTTCGCTCCGTCCACGAGGCTGTGCTCGGCCGCGCGGTCGACGCCGGCAATTTTCGCAAGCGCGTGCTCCGCATGCTCGAGGACGGCGTGCTCGCGGCGGCGCCCGGCAAGCGCGTGACCGCGTCGAAGCCCGCGCGCGTCTACCGCTACGCGCACGCCGCGCGAGGGTGAGGAGCTCCTCACCTTCTGCCGCGAACATGAGCGCAGGCTCATTCTGCCGCGAACATGAGCGCAGGTTCACGATTTGGTGACGAACGTGTCCGGCTTGCCGTCGCCGGCGACGGGGACCATCACGCCGCGGACCTCGCCGGGGGCGAGCTCGAGCAGCACGAAGTGCGTCGTGCCCTCGACGAACGCCTTGGAGCCGGCGTCCCGCGCGGAGGCGGCGGCCTCGTGGTGGAACGGCGCGCCGCCGCCGCCGGTCACGACGTGCGTGACGCTTCGGCCGCGGGCGCCCGGGTGCTCGAGGCGCTCGTACGCGTGCGAGTGACCGGCGACGACGAGCGCGATCTCGTGCTTGTCGAGGATGCCCTCCGCGACGCGCGCGCGGATCTCCGGGGACGGCGCGTCCTCCGCGGCCGATGAATACGGCGGCAGGTGCATCGCGACGATCGACCGCAACCCCTTCTTCTCCGCGTCGCCGAGGCTCGCGTCGAGCCAGGCGAGCTGGCGCCCGCCGGCCGCCAGCGGGTCGCCGTCGCCGAAGATGTCGCTCCCGGTGTCGAGCACGTGGATGCGGTAGCCGCCGATCTCCACGGCCGAGTAGAGCGCGTCGGGATCGCGGTCCGGGCTCTCGCTCGGCGAGAACAGGCGCGCGAGCTCGCGCCGGTCGGCCAGGTGGTACTCGTCGTGGTTTCCGGGAACGAAGACGAAGGGCGTCCGGTCCTCGAGGCGGAGGGGTGCCGTGTCGGCGAGGAAGCCGTTGAATCCGTCGGGATCGCGCGGCGGCGCGAACGGGCGCCCGAGCGTCTCGTGGACGACCGCGGGGAACGGCACGATCGAGCCGAGCGTCGCGAGCGGGTAGCCGCGGACGATCTGGGGCCAGAACGGGAGCAGGTACGTCGCGAGCCCGAAGTCGGGCATGTGCGCGATGGGGTAGCAGCGAAGGGCGTCGCCCGTGAAAACGACGAGGTCGGGGCGCGCCGCCCGGATGGCCGCGACGACGGCGCGATGCTTCTCGCGCTCGCCACGCACGTCCCCATAAACCGCGACGCGCACGGGCTCGACGCCCCCGCGCACCGCGATCGGCGCGCTCGCCCTGCCGGTGAACGGATCGAGCCACCGGGGCTCGGTGGGCACGTGCGTGAGCGGTCCGCCGCAGCCCGCGAGGCAGGCGGCGAGCCCGAACGCAGCCGCGAGCCGCTGCAGCCCGTTCTTCTTCGCTCCGTGGCCCGTCATGCAGGCACGCTCGGCGGTTCGGCCCGGTTTGTCACGAAAAACGAGCCCCGAGGGCACGGCGCCCACGTGCTGCCGCCGCTCCGCGCTCTGAGACGGGGAGATGACGGGCGAATGACGTGATGCGTTGTAGATCCAGGGTGGATCCTGTAGGGTGCAAGACTACAGTATCAGCGGATGTAGTGTCGTCTCAAAAATTCGGTAAACTTATAAAATGTCTCGATATTTTACTACTTATGGGCGCCATCCCAGCGATGGCGCGGTCCCTGCTAAGGATGAGACATTGTAGTTACTCACCCTACACCGGCGTTGGGGCGGGGTTCCAAACGAGACGAGACCGCGGGCTGTCGGGCCCGTCCACGGAGAAGATCATGAAATCGATTGGTAGCCTCGCGGTTCGGTTTGGCTTCACGTCGCTCGTGGCCGCGGCGGCCACCCTCGCGGCCGGATCCGCAGCGGCGGACAGCACGCCGAGCCCGTCGGGCAAGTGCGAGTCGACGCTCGCCTGCTCGGGCGGAACCGCGGCGCTCCGCGCCCAAGGCCGCGGGCCCTTCGTCACCACCGTCAACACGGGCTGGCTGCCGGGTTGCGACGGGTCGTCGGCCGACCAGATGCCGGATGCGAAAGGGCACTGCTCGGCGCACTCGCTCCAGTTCCGCGCGGACATCTCGCTCAACGCGCCCGACGACCCGACCCAAATGCTCTACGACGTCGACATGCGCAAAGGCGCGATCGTCGACGTGACGTGGCCCGACACGAACGCGCTCACGCTGAAGCTCGCGGGCGGCGCCCGCACCGACGGCAACTTCGTCATCCAGCACACGCTCGCGCCGAACGCCGGCATCTACGTGGGAAAGGTGATCGGCATCCCGATCAACCAGGAGTTCAACTGGGACGCCGCGACGCTCCTCACGAAGGCGCCCGGCGCGAACTGGAAGTACCTGGGCCAGGGTCAGTCGCCGTTCCTGCCGTGGGCGCTCGACGGCGCGACGGTCAACGTGAAGGGGCCCGACCTCGCGAACAGCGAGCTCATCTCCGGCAAGATCGAGGACCTGACCGGCAACCCCGGCCTCCTCACGGGCAAGATCGCCCTCAGCGCGACGACGGCGCCGGACTTCACGTACAAAACCACGAAGGTGCAGTTCTCCGGCGTCCCCACGGCGATCACGGCGGCCGCGCCGAGCGCGAAGATCTCCTACCAGAACGCGGACGCGATCGACCTCTACGCGAGCGTCGAGGGTGAGCTCACGTTCAAGGGGACGATGGAGGTCCTGCCGGTCGTCATCATCAACTCGATCTCGTCGATCACGGGCCTCAACATCCAGATCCCGATCAGCGTCGGCGTCAAGAAGGACTACACGAGCGAGGGGGCGCCGTTCGTCGTCACGTTCCCCGGCACGAAGGTGCACGTCCCGCTGCCGAACGTCTTCGTGCCGCTCGACGACATCGACTTCGGCACCATCAAGACGGGCATGCAGGCGGAGAAGTCCGTGAGCGTGAACAACACCGGCGAGCTCGGCGCGCTCCTCGCCATCGAGAGCTCGGACCCGGCGTTCGTCATCGCGGCTCCGCAGGCTCAGATGAACGCGAAGTCGCAGATGGACCTGAAGGTCCGCTTCCAGCCGACGAAGAACGGCGACTCGAGCGCGACCATCACCGTCAAGTCGAACGATCCCGATCAGCCCGTCCAGACCTTCCACGTGAAGGGCAACGCGACGCCGTCCGCCGCGGCCGGCGCGCCGCCGGGAGAGCCGGCACCGGCGCCGACGCCCGCCGCAAGCCAGCCGTCGGCGAACAGCGGCTGCGGCTGCCGCGTCACCGCGCCGAGCCTGTCGAGCGAAGGGGGCACGGCGCTCCTCGGTCTCGCCGCCCTCGCGTTCGTCCGCCGCCGCCGCACCGCCGCCCGAGCCGCCGCCGCCGCACGAAGCCGCCAGTAAGCGCGTCGGCCTCGCCGCGCGGGGGAGTGCCGGTCTTTTCGGGCATCGCGCCGCCGAGGTGCTAGAGGAGGGCGTAGCGCATGCGATCCCTCCTTTCTTGGCGCGGAAGTGCTCTTCTCGTGGCCCTCGCCGTCGCGGCCGGTGCCGCATGCAGCGGCTCGAACCCGAACGGGGTCTTGGAGGACGGCGGCGCGCCCGGGGCCAACCCCGGAGCCGACGCCGGCGCCGACGGCCCGGTCGGCTCGAGCGGCGGCCCGGGGGACGGCGGCAACCCGAGTAACGACAGCGGGGGCCCGGGGACCGACAGCGGCGGACCGCCCCCGGGCGGCGGCTGGGACGGCGGCTTCACCGGCCCCATCACCTGCCCCGGTCCCGGCAACTACACCAAGAACGGCGTCGGCTGCGGCGCCGATCGCTGGACGCTCAAGACCGGCACCGACTCGGCGGCCACGGGCATCAGCCTGCTTCCGCAGCTGAGGACGATCCCCGAGCTGCTCGCCATCCCCGGTCCGCCGGCGGTGTTCCCCCAGACGACGCGCCTGGCACCGACCGAAAAGACCGTCTTCGCCGTGAAGGACGTTCGTCTCGAATACGTGCGCCTCGAGGGCGACAGCGACTACCACCTTGTGATCACGGAGCTGGTCAACCCCGGAATCAACCGGATCATCACCGAGATCCCGTACCCCGGCGATTGCACGACCGGCAGCACGTGGCAGTGCCTCATCTCGCACGCGCGCTCGAACGTCGACGCCGCGAACCTCGGCATCAGCGCGACGGGGAGGAGCCTGAATACCGTGATCTCGATCATCGGCGTCGGCTTCTTCGACCCCGAGCATGGCCAGAACGGCGCGGCGCCGAACGCCTTCGAGCTCCACCCGGTGCTCGGGATCTGCTTCGGCCTCGGCTGCGATCCGACGAAGTGACGGTCCGCGCGTGCGCGGCTGGAAAATTCTCGCCGGAGCGGTGGCCGTCGCCGGAGTGACGGGCGTCGGGTGGGCGGGGTGGGCGTGGCGGCATCACGTAAGGGCGCAACGCCTCGCCGCGGTCGAGGTCGCGACCACTTGCCGCGAGGCCCATTCGCTCGGTCCTGCCTGTGGCCGTTGTGTCGCGGCATTTTGCTGCGCGGAAATGCGGGCGTGCTACGAATCTCCCGACTGTATCGATCTGAACGACTGCTATGTGACCTCAGGAGAAGACGAGGGGCAGCGCGGGGGAACGCCCGAGTCCCGCGCGCGCGCCTGCTTCGAGAAGCACGCCGGAGCCCGCACGTCCTTCTTGGCTTGGGACCTTTGTGCGCGTAAAAACTGCGACCAGGAATGCCCCCGCGGGCCTGACGAGGAGTGAGCCGTGACGACGAAGAAGACTCTGACGACGATGGTTGGATGTTTCGCCGCCGCCCTCCTCGCGCCGGCCGTCGCGCGCGCCGACGCGCCGAACGATACGCCGGAGCCCGTCTCTACCGCCCGTGACGTAAAGACGGAGATCCCCAACGCGGCCTACGCGTACACGGCGTCGGGCGTCTCGGCGCGCACGGTCGGCGTCATGGCGTACGGCCTCGGCCTGGGCGGACGCGGCCAAAAGGCGACGCTCGGCGGCGGTGGCGCCGTGTGGGGCTCGCCGATCGATCGGCTCACGCTCATCGGCGACGGCTCGCGCAACGTGGTTGGCAACTTCGCGCCGTCGGCGACCGCGATCGTGCGCCTGCTCGGGACCCCGGGCGACGGCTTCACGCTCGGCGCGCTCGGCAAGTTCAAGGTCGAGGGCTTCGGCACCGGCCCCGGCGGCGAGACCGAGTCCGAGATCGAGAGCGGCCTCCTCCTTTCGTACGCGAAGTATGGCTGGAACATGGACCTCAACGCCATCACCGGCTTCGGCACGGGCGACGACGGCGAGATCGACACCGAGGGGCGGCTCCGCCTGAACCACTCGATCGGCAACCTCGTCCGCCTCGGCATCGACGGCCAGGCGCGCTACCGCGCGGCGGGCGCGAAGAAGCTGCCGGGCAATCGCAACGGAGACTTCGCGATCGGGCCGCAGGTGATCGTCGGCTCGAGCAACTTCTTCGGCGCATTCACGACGGGCGCGGCGACGATGGGGATCGTGAACCAGGTCGGCTGGACGAGCATCCTCTCGATCGGCGGCAGCACCTGACGCGCTGACGGCCTGTACGACGGCCTGTACGACGCCCTGTACAAAGCGCGCGGGCATGCGCATGTTGTGGCCTCGAGGAGCGAGGCCTGATGGCTCTCTACAAAGTCGAAGGCATGACGTGCCAGCACTGCGTGAACGCGCTCACCAAGGCGCTCGCGACGGTGGAGGGCGTCACGCGCGTGTGCGAGGTGAGCCTCGCGCGCGGCGAAGCCCTGCTCGAGGGCAGCGCGACGGACGAGGCTGTGCTCCGCGCCGTGCACGCCGAGGGATACCGCGCGCGCCGCGCGGGCTGAGCCGCCCTTGGCGCCCGCGTCGCAGCTCACGTTCGCCGTTCGCGGCATGACGTGCGCGAGCTGCGTCGGTCGCGTCGAGCGCGCGCTCCTCCGCGTCGACGGCGTCGGTGGGGCGACCGTGAACCTGGCGACGAGCCGCGCGACCGTCGAGGTCGCCAGGCCGAGCGCCGCCCTCCGCGCACGCCTGTACGCGGCCGTCGACGGCGTCGGCTACGAGGCAGCGGACGTCCCGCGATCGGCGGAGGACGCGGCGGAGGACGACGCCGACGAGCGGGCGCGCGCGGGGCGAGACGCCGTCGTCGCCGCCGTCTTCGCGGCGCCGCTCATCATCTTCGCGATGGCGCCGATGGCCGTGCCCGCGCTGCACGCGCTCCTGCACCCGCTGCCGGAGCTCATGATGGGCTGGGGCGGCTTCGCGCTCGCGACGCCCGTGCAGCTCTTCTCGGCCCGTCACTTCTACGCGCACGCCTGGGGCGAGATTCGGCAGGCGAGCCTGGGGATGAGCACGCTCGTCGCGCTCGGCAGCACCGCGGCGTACGGCTACTCCGTCGCGGCGCTCACCCTGCCGGGTGTGTTTCCGCCCGGCACGGCGCACACGTACTTCGAGGCGTCGGCGTCGATCGTCGCGCTCATCCTCCTCGGCAAGTATTTCGAGGCGCGCGCGAAAGGGCGCTCGGCGGAGGCGCTGTCGAAGCTGCTCCGCATGGGCGCGAAGACCGCGCGCGTGCGCAGAGACGGCGGCGAGCGCGACGTCCCGATCGCCGAGGTCGCGGTCGGCGACGAGATCGTCGTCGTGCCGGGCGAGCGCGTGCCGACCGACGGCGTCGTGCTCGAGGGGTCGAGCTTCGTCGACGAGTCGATGGTCTCGGGCGAACCCACGCCGACCGAGAAACGCGCGGGCTCGGAGGTCACCGGCGGCACCGTCAACGGGCGCGGAGCCTTCACGTTCCGCGCCACGCGCGTCGGCGAGGACACGCTCCTGGCCCGCATCGCGCGCGCGGTCGAGGGGGCGCAGGCCGGGAAGCCACGCGTGCAAGAGCTCGCGGATCGCGTGGCAGCGGTGTTCGTGCCCGCCGTCCTCGCCGCGTCTGCGCTCACCTTCGTTCTGTGGTGGGCGCTGGGTCCGGCGCCCTCGCTCCCGCTCGCGTTCGTCTCCGCGGTCTCCGTCCTCGTCATCGCGTGCCCGTGCGCGATGGGGCTCGCGACGCCGACCGCGGTGCTCGTCGCCACGGGTCGCGCCGCCGAGCTCGGCGTCCTCTTCCGCAAAGGGACAGCGCTCGAAGGCCTCGCCGCGGTCGACACCGTGCTGCTCGACAAGACGGGGACGCTCACCCGCGGTCGCCCCGCGCTCACCGACGTGCGGGCGCTGGGCGGCGCCGTCGAGGGCGACGTGCTTCGCCTCGTCGCGGCCGCGGAGGCGCGGAGCGAGCACCCGATCGGGCGCGCGATCGTCCTCGGCGCGGAGGCGCGTGGCCTCACGCTGCCCGACGCGACGGAGGTGCGCGCAGAGGCCGGCCTCGGTCTGACCGCGACGGTCGAGGGACACGTCGTGCACGTCGGCGCGGCGCGCTTCCTCGCGCGCCTCGGCCATGACACGACGGCGCTCGAGGCGGAGCTCGCCGAGATGGCGAACGGCGCGCGGACGCCGGTGCTGGCGGCGATCGACGGCGCGCTCGTGGCGATCCTCGGCGTCGCCGATCCGCTGCGCGAGGAGAGCGTCGCGGTCGTGCGCGCGCTCGAGGCGATGGGCGTCTCCGTGGCGATGGTGAGCGGCGACGACCGGCGCACGGCGGCAGCGGTCGCGCGCGCGCTCGGCATCGCGACCGTCCACGCGGAGATGCTGCCGATTGGCAAGGCCGACGTGGTCGCGGCGCTGCAGGCCGCGGGCCGCAAGGTCGCGTTCGTTGGCGATGGCGTGAACGACGCGCCGGCGCTCGCGCGCGCGGACATCGGCGTGGCGATGGGCGGCGGCACGGACGTCGCGATCGACGCGGGCGACGTGGTCCTCGTGCGCGGCAACCTGGGCGCGCTGCTCGACGCGCGCGCCCTCGCCGTCCGCGCGCTCAGGGCGATCCGCCAGAACTTCTTTTGGGCCTACGCCTACAACGTCGCGCTCGTCCCGCTCGCCGCCGGCGCTTTGTACCCGCTCGTCCACGTCGCGCTCTCGCCGGTGCTCGCCGCGCTCGCGATGAGCACGAGCAGCCTCTTCGTGGTCGGCAACAGCCTTCGGCTGCGCCGCTTCGCGCGCGCGCGCTCGGTTTGAAGCCGAAGCGCGGCTTGGGCGCCGCCGCCGCAAAGCCCGCGATTCCGAGGCCGGACGCCCGCACGCGATCGTCCGTGTGACCCGCGCTTTCGCGATGACGCTACCCGAGCGACTGGACGAACGGCCCTCCATCGCTCATCCTGCGGTCATGCTCTACCGCGAAGAGAAGCGCCTCCGTGCCCTGTTCCGCTCGCTCCTGCTCGTCTCGGTGGGGGCGCCCGCGGCGATGGTCGCGGCGTGTAGCTCCTCTTCGTCCGGCGACGGCACGAGCCCGACCGAGGCCGGCGCCGGCGACACGGGCGCCGACGGCACCCTCCAGCCGGACGGCAACCGCGGCGGCGACACGGGCGCGGGCGGCGGCGACGGCGCGCCCGGCGACGACGGCGGCGGCGACGGCGGCGCGGTCACGGACGCGCCGACGGGAGACGGCCGCGTCCCTCTGTGCGATCCCGACGCGGCGCATCCGCAGGTCGACGGGAGGCAGTACCTCGAGGCCGGTGACGACGGCGGCTGCGACCTCTTCTTCGAGTACACCGGCTGCGCGCCGTACGACGTCGCGAAGACCGGCTCCGGCTGCTACTTCAACCTCGCGCAGTGCTCGTCGATCTGCGGCTTCTCGACGAGCGCGGGCTGCTTCGTCGTGAGGCCGAACTGCACGCAAGGGACCAGCAACAACTACATCCTCGACGCGAGCAGCGTCATCGTGAACTGCACCAAGTGCCTCGGCGGCCGGCGTCCCGAGGGTATGCCAGCGGCGGCGACCCAGGAGAGCGGCGGCGGCGGCGGCGGCGGCGGCGACGGAGCCGGCGCGCTCGGCGCATGGTTCGCGAACCTCGCGCACCTCGAGGGAGCGTCGATCGCCGCGTTCAGGACGCTGCGCGCGGAGCTCGCCGCCCACGGCGCGCCGCACGAGCTCGTGCGCATGGCCGAGCGCGCCGCGCGCGACGAGGTCCGCCACACGCGCGCGACGGCGCGCCTCGCGAGGCGGTTCGGCGGCGCGCCGAAGCTCCCGAAGGTCCTGCGTGGTTCCTTGCGCTCGCTCGAGGCGCTCGCGATCGAGAACGCCGCCGAGGGCTGCGTCCGCGAGACGTTCGGCGCGCTGCTCGCGCGGCACCAGGCCGAGCACGCCGCCGACGCGGAGGTGCGCGCGGAGATGGCGCGCATCGCCGACGACGAGACGCGCCACGCGGCGCTCGCGTGGGCCGTCGCGCATTGGGCCGAGGGCCAGCTCGACGAGGGCGCGCGCGCGCGGGTGCGCGCGGCACGCGAAGAAGCGGTCCGCGAGCTGCGGCGCGACGCCGCGCACCCGACGCCGGCCGCGCTGACGGAGACGGCGGGGCTGCCGAGCGCGCGCGTCGCGACGGCGCTCCTCGACGGGGCGGCGCGCGCGCTCTGGAGCTGACGCCCGGTGGACGGCCCGTACGTCATCCTCGGCGGCGGTCCGTGCGGTCTCGCCGCCGCGTGGGAGCTCGCGCGGGCGGGCCGAAGGCCGGTCGTCCTCGAGCGCGAGCCGCTCGTCGGCGGCCTCTGCGCGACGCACGCCCGTGACGGCTGGCGCTTCGATCTCGGCGGCCACCGCTTCGTGTCGGCGAGCCTCGATCTGTCGCAGTGGCTCGAGCGCCTCCTCGGCCGCGAGCTCCTGACGCAGGAGCGCCGCAGCGTCGTCCTGCACGACGGGCGCGTGTTCCGCTACCCGCTCGACGCCGCCGATCTGCTGCGCAGCCTCGGCCTGCGCGAGAACGCGCGGGCGCTCGCCGGCTACGCGCGCGCGCGCGCGGCGCGCCGGTTTTTCCCACGGCCCGACGTCTCCTTCGAGGACTGGGTGAGCGCGCGCTTCGGGCGGCCGCTCTACGAGACGTTCTTCGGACCGTACACCGAGAAGCTCTGGGGCCTGCACCCGAGCCGCATCTCCGCCGATTGGGCGGCCGAGCGCATCAGCCTCCTGCACCTGGGCGACGCGCTCGTGCGCATGACGGGCCTGCGAACGCGCGAGATCCGCACCTACGCGCGGCGCTACCGGTACCCCCGCCTCGGCATGGGGCAGCTCTACGAGGCGATGGCGCGCGAGATCCGCGCGCTCGGCGGCGAGATCGTGACGGGCGCGCGCTTCACCGGTGTCGAGCTCGACGCCGCGGGCGCGCGCGTCGTGGCCGTCCGCGCCGACACGCCGGGCGGGCCGCGCCGCGTGCCCGTGGGTGAGCTGCTCTCGACGGTGCCGCTGCCGGAGCTCGCGCGCGCGCTCGCGCCGGACGCGCCGCTCCCGGCGCTGCGCTTCCGTGCGCTCACGTTCCTGAACCTCATGCTCGCGCGGCGCGACTTCTCGGAGAACACGTGGATGTACGTGGCGAGCGGCGATCTCCGCATGTCGCGCATCCAGGAGCCGAAGCGGCGCAGCCCCGACATGGCGCCGCCGGGCCGCACGTCGCTGATGCTCGAGATCCCGTGCGACGTCGGCGACGAGCTCTGGCGCGCGGGCGCCCCAGAGCTGCGCGCGCGCATGGGCGCGGAGCTGCGCGCGCTCGGGTTCACGGTGGACGACGTGACCGACGCGTTCGTCGTGCGCGTCGAGCATGGCTACCCCGTCTATCACTTGGGCTACGAGCGCGATCGGCAGGAGCTGCTCGCGCGCGTCGGCCAGCACCCGAACGTGCGGACTGCGGGCCGGCAAGGCCTCTTCCGCTACGTGTTCATGGACGCGGCGATGCAGATGGGCGTGACGGCGGCCGAGCAGATGATGCGGCGCGGGCCGGACGTTCGCGCGCAGGGCGCGCTCGACGCGATCGGCCGCGCGCGGACGTCGCTCGAGACCGTCGCCCTCACGGCATGAAGGCGAAGCTCGCGGCGCTCGCGGCGCTCGGTCTCGTGCTCGCGGCGGCGGCGCCGGCGTGGCCCGACGATTGGGACGGCCTCGGCTTCGTCGCCGCGGCGACGCGCTTCGACATGGCGCGCTTCGCGCCGCACCCGCCTGGATACCCCGTGTACGTCGCGGCCATGAAGGTGCTGCGCGCGCTCGGCGCCTCGCCGCTCGCGGCGGCGTGGGGCGTGAGCGTCCTCGCAGGCGTCGGCGCGGCCCTGCTCGCGCAGGACGCCGGAGCGCGCGCGTTCGGGCCAGCGCGGGGATGGGCGCTCGCCTTGGCGCTCGTGCTCGCGCCGCTGCCGTTTCGCGCCGTCAGCGGCGTGGGCAGCGAGGCGCTCGCGCTCTTCTTCTTCGCGGCGGCGGTGCACGCGCTCGTTCGGCGGGACGGCGTGGCGCTCGGCCTCGCGGTCGGCCTCGGCCTCGGCGTGCGCCTCTCGTGGGCGCCGCTCTTCGTCGCGCTCCTCTTTCTCGCCCCGCGCGGCGGACGCGCGCGGGCGGGGGCCGGCGCGGCCGTCGGCGTCCTCGCGTGGCTCGCGCCGCTCGTTGCGCTCGTGGGCGCCTCCGACCTGCGCGCGCTCTTCACGACGCACCTCGCGGGCCACGCGACGCGCTGGGGCGGCACGGCGCTCACCGACCCCGGCGCCGCGCGCCTCGGCTACCTCGCGCGCGATCTCGCCGTGGACGGCCTCGGCGCCGGGTCCGATCCGCTGGGCCT
>JAYVXL010000743.1:0-11943 GCA_043785185.1 Myxococcales bacterium | reverse complement strand
GAGCGGGCCGTGCGCGCGCGCTTCGTCGTCATCGGCGGAGGCCCTGCCGGCGCCGTCGCCGCGGCGCGACTCGCGCAGCGCGGCGAGCCCGTGCTCGTGCTGGAAAAAGAGGCGTTTCCGCGTTTCCGCCTCGGCGAGTCGCTCCTGCCCCAGTCGGTCCACATCCTCGAAGCGCTCGGGCTGCTCGAGGAGGTGCGCGCGCGCTTCCTCATGAAGAAGGGCGCGCAGTTCCACGACGACGCGCACGGCACGGCGACACGCTTCGCGTTCGACGGCGCGTTCGATCACCGCATCGACTACGCGTTCCAGGTCCCACGCGACGAGTTCGACGCGGTCCTCCTCGCGCGCGCGGCGGCGCTCGGCGCGGAGGTGCGGCACGGGTGGACGGCGACGCGCGCGCGCACCTGTGACGGGCGCGTGGTCGGCGTCGTCGCGCGCGACCCGTCCGGCGCCGAGCACACGCTGGACGCGCGCTTCGTGCTCGACGCGTCGGGGCGCGACGCGCTCTTCGCCCGCGAGGCGCGCGCGACGGAGAAGCTCCCCGGCCTCGACGGCACCGCGCTCTACACGCAGGTCCGCGGCCTCGCGCGCGAGGAGGGCGAGCGCGAAGGCGACGTGCACATCGTCCTCTTCGACGGCGGCTGGAACTGGGTCATCCCGTTCAAGGACGGCCGCACCAGCGTCGGCGCAGTTGTCACGCGCGCGTGGATACGCGCGCACGCCGGCGAGTCCCCCGAGCGACTTTTTCAGCTCGCCGTCGAGGCGTCGCCGGCGATGCGGCGCCTCCTGCACGGCGCCGAAGCGCTATGGCCGGCGCGCGCCGCCGCCGACTTCAGCTACGGCGTCGCGAAGGCGTACGGCGACGGCTGGGCGTCCATCGGCGACGCCGGCGGCTTCATCGATCCGCTCTTCTCGACGGGCGTGCACATCGCGATGTGGAGCGCGTTCGACGTGGTGCCCGTCATCTGCGGCGACGGCGGCGACCTCGGCGCGTGGGACGCGCGCGTGCGCGGCGGCGTCGCGATGTTCACCGCCGCAGTGCGCGGCTTCTACGCGGGCGCGCTGCAGCGCTACATGTTCACCGATGCCCCGCGCACGTATCTGCGGCGCGCGATCACGTCGATGCTCTCGGGGGACGTCTTCGGCGACGAGCGCTGGACGCGCGACATGCGCGCGCGCCTCGTCTCGCTCACCGCGGCGCCGCCGGGCTGAAACCGGCGCGCGTACGCCCCGGTCGATGGCGCGCCTGCCGCTTAGTTGTCCTTCTGATCGCGGACGCGGGCGGCCTTGCCCTGGAGCTCGCGGAGATAGAAGAGGCGAGCGCGGCGGACGACGCCTTTGCTCACGACCTCGATCTTGTCGATGCGCGGCGAGTGCGTGAGGAACACGCGCTCCACGCCGACGCTGAAGCTGATCTTGCGCACGGTGAACGTGCTGCGGGCGCCCGCGCGGTGGCGCTTCAGGACGACGCCCTGGAAGACCTGAATGCGGTCCTTGTCGCCTTCGACGATCTTGTAGTGCACGCGGACGGTGTCGCCCACGCGGAACTCCGGCAGCCCGGTGCGAAGCTGCTCGGCTTCGATCTGCTCGATGGTGGTCAGATTCGCGGGGCTGTTCATCGGGATCTCCAGGCTTTTTCCGTGCGCAACCGCGCACCGAGAAGGGGCGAAGCTTAAAGCACGCGCCTTGCGGCCTGTCAACGCAGCGCATATGAAGTGTGGGGTGAGCCTCAAGATTGGCGACCAAGCCCCCGACTTCGACGTGACCGCCCACGACGGCAAGCGCCTTCACCTCGCGGATTACCGCGGCAAGAAGAACGTCGTCCTGTACTTCTACCCCAAGGACTTCACGGCCGTTTGTACCGCGGAGGCCTGCGGCTTCCGGGACATGTACGACGAGCTCATGGGCAAGGACACGGAGGTCATCGGGGTCTCGGTCGACGACAACGCGTCCCACGAAGCGTTCGCGAAGAAGCACGGGGTCACGTTCCCGCTCGTCGCCGATCCGAAGAAGGAGCTGGCGTCGAAGTACAAAGCCACGGGATTTCTCATGGACTTGATGGGCGGCACCAAGCGCATCACGTACGTGATCGACAAGGCGGGCAAGATCGCCGGCGTCTTCGACAGCGCCATCCGCGCCGGGCAGCACCTCGGCGGGGTCAAGACGACGATCGCCGGCCTCCCCTGAAGCGCTGCGGAAGCGCGGGCCGCCACGACGCGGCACTTGACCGTGTGGCCGGCAAGACTAGGATGCGCGTCCCTTCCTAACGGGCGTGGGGATTTCCCCTCGGTCTTGCGCTCCGAGACCGGTCCAGTCTTTCTGGCAACGCCGAGCGGAAGCTGCCTCGAGCTTTCCCATCATTCCGCGGAGCGCCGCGACGGAGAAACAGATGAACCAGAACCCCGGCGTCTACGGCCGCAAGATCGGCAACACGCAACTCTACACCGCGGACGGCAACGTCAGCCGCGTCACCGTCGTCCAGGCGGGCCCGCTTCACGTGATCTCCAAGCGCACCCCGGAGAAGGACGGGTACACCGCGCTCGTCTACGGGTTCGAGGAGCGTAAGGAGAAGCACACGAACAAGCCGCTCATGGGGCAGTTCAAGAAGGCGAACACGGCCCCGCGCCGCGTCGTCAAGGAGCTGCGCTGCTCCCCGGAGTTCGCGGCGAAGTTCGAGCTCGGCGCCGAGGTCAAGCTCGACCAGGTGTTCGAGGTCGGCGGCTTCATCGACGCGCGCGGCACGACCCGCGGCCGCGGCTTCACCGGCGTCGTCCGCCGCTGGGGCATGGCCGGCGGCGTGCAGACGCACGGCACGCACGAGTACCGCCGCCACGGCGGCTCGATCGGCACGAACATGACGCCAGGCCGCACGCTCCCCAACCTCAAGATGGGCGGGCAGTACGGCAACGAGACGATGAGCGTCTTGAACCTCAAGATCTCGCGCATCGACGTCGACAAGCACCTCATCATGGTCGAGGGCGGAATCCCCGGCGCGAAGGGCGGCCTCGTCCTTCTGCGCCAGGCCATCAAGAAGCACCCGAAGAAGAAGTAGCCCGCGCCCTGCCTCGGCCGGCGAGCGCGCTTCGAGCGGCCCTCGAAGCGCGCTACGGGTCCACGCCCTTCGCGGTCGGGTACTTGCGCGCGCGCCACACCGGCAGGCCCTCGTCGAGCACGGTCACCTTCGTGAAGCCCTTGGCGACGAGCTTCGCGGCGAGCGAGCTCGACTCGGCGTGCGGACACGCGCAGTAGCAGACGAGCCAGGCGTCGCGCGGGAGGCCGGCGAAATACGGGTCGGGCTCGTAGAACGGGACGCTGACCGCGCCCTTGATGTGCTCGTTCGCGTAGTCGGATGGGGCGCGCGCGTCGAGGAGCGCCATGCGCGCGCCGCGCTCGAGCTCCTTCTTGACGAGATCCGCGCCGGTCGTCATCGGGTGCGCGCGAAACGTCGTCGGCTCGGGCCCCCTCGGGTTGAGCGGCACGGGGCCGAGCGGGATCGGCGGAGGGCGCGCGGGCGGCGGCGGCGGCGTGAAGAGCGACGGCGTCTGCCATGTCCGAAGGAGCGCGAGCGTGTCCTCGACCGCGGCGTCGCCGAGGGCGGCTCCGAACGCCGGCATCGGCGTGCCCGCGCGGCCGTAGCGAATGGCCTGGCGAAGAAAGCCGTTGGACGCGACTTGCAGGAGCTCGGGGTTACCGATCCCGACCTGCGGGCCGCCCGTGCCGTGCGCGCCATGGCACCCGCTGCACCGCGCGGCGTACGTCGCGGCGCCGCGTACCGCATCGCCCGCCGTCGTGCGATCGTCGACCTGCAAACGCGCACCGTCGTGCCACGTGCGGAGGAACGCGATGACGGCGTCGACGTCGGGGCGCGAGAGCGGTCCGCCGCGCTCGAGGCCCCACGCCGACATCGTCGTCCCCGCGCGACCGCGCGCGATCGCCGCGCGCAGGGCCTCGTCGGTGACGGTGCCGAGGTAGTCGGGGTGACGGAGCGTCGGCGCCTGATCGGCCTTGTAACCTTCGCCGCGCGCGCCGTGGCAGACCGCGCACATGCGGCCGTAGAGCTCGGCGCCGCGCTGCTCGGTCTGCGTCTGCACGCGCCGGCCGCACTCGAGCGCGCCGCTCGCGACGCACGCGCCGAGCACGCCGAGCCATGCGAAGAGCGGGCTGGGGAGCTTCACGCGCGGCAAGCCTAGCAGGCCGCCGCGCGGGCGCGTGAACGGATGCGGAAGGCGTCCGGCCACCGCCGCGTTTCG
Source organism: Myxococcales bacterium (assembly GCA_043785185.1). Classification (GTDB taxonomy): domain Bacteria; phylum Myxococcota_A; class Polyangia; order Polyangiales; family Polyangiaceae; genus JANYHK01. The sequence goes on along the minus strand of JAYVXL010000743.1, from coordinate 7,693 downwards.
CTATGTTGACGGCCATGACCCTTCGCCGCTCGCTCGCCCTCGCCACGCTCACGCTCGCGGCGTGCGGCGCTCCGTCCCCGGCGCCCGGGACCCCGGCGACGATGCCGACCGGACAGTGCGGGGCGGGTCGCGCCCTCCCGGCCGCGCGCACCCTCCGCTTCGACGTCGTCATGACGATGGGGCTCAAAGCCGGCGAGCACGTCGTCACGGTGCACCCGAACGGCGACCGCGCGGCGACGCTCGAGTGGAACGATCGCGGACGCGGGCCGAAGCTGTCGACCCACCTCGAGACCGACGCCGAGGGGTTGCCGAAGGCCCTCGAGGTGCTCGGCGTCGACTACTTCAAGGTGCCCGTCGACGAGCGCCTCGCGCGGAAGGACGGCCGCCTCGTCTGGAAGAGCCGCGCGGAGAGCGGCGACGCGGACGCGAGCGGGCGGGCGTTCTATGTGCCCTTCGAGGGTGTGCCAGAGCTCGACGCCGCGCTCGCGCGCGCCCTCTTGCGGCGCGCCGACCACGCCGCGCCGCTGCTGCCGACCGGCACCGCGCGCCTCGAGAAGGGCACGGACCTCGTCCTCGGAGAGGGCGAAAACAAGCTCCACATCACGCGCTGGGACTTCCTCGGCGTCGGGCTGATGCCGGAGCCGATCTGGCTCGACGACGACGGCGAGCTCGTCGCCGAGGCGTCGGAGTGGCAGAGCGTCATTCGCAAGGGCTGGAGCCAGCACCTGCCGACGCTGCTCGCCGACCAAAACGCCGCCCAGTCGACCTACCTCGCCCGCCAAGCCAAGGCCCTCGCGCATACGCCGCCCGCGGCGGGCCTCGCGCTCGTCAACGCGCGCATCTTCGACGTCGAGAAGAAAGCCGCGACGATGGGGACGATCGTGATCAAGGACGGGCGCGTCGCCGCCGTCGGCGCCGCGAGCGCGGTGAAGGTCCCCGCCGGAGCGGAGACGCTCGACGTCGCGGGCAAGACGGTGCTGCCGGGGCTATGGGACATGCACACCCACGTGCAGGCGACCGCCGGGCCCATGCACATCGCCGCGGGGGTCACGACGGTGCGGGACCTCGGCAACGCGCCGGAGATCGTCCTTCGTCTGCGCAAGAGCTGGGATGCGGGCGAGACGGTCGGCCCGCGCGTCATCCCCGCGGGCTTCATCGACGGCAGCGGCCCGTTCCAGGGCCCGATCAAGGTCTTCGCCGACACCGAGGACGAGGCGCGCGCGCAGGTCGCGAAGTACGCCTCGCTCGGCTACGAGCAGATCAAGATCTACAGCTCGATGAAGCCCGCGCTCGTCCCGGTGATCATCGCCGAGGCCCACGCCCGCAAGATGCGCGTGAGCGGGCACATCCCCATGGGGCTCATCGCCGCCGACGCGGTGAACGCCGGCTTCGACGAGATTCAGCACATGAACTTCGTGTTCTTGAACTTTCTCGCCACGCGCGACGAGGACACGCGCACGCCGCTGCGGTTCATGCGGGTCGCCGAGAAGGGCGGCACGCTCGACCCAGGGTCGCCGCAGGTGAAGGAGCTCATCAAGCTCTTCGTCCAGAAGAAGACCGTCATCGACCCGACCGACAACGTGTTCGAGGGCATGTTCACGAGCCGCGCCGGCGCAATCCCCGAGTGGGCCACGGCGATCGCGCCGCGCTTGCCGGTGATGGTTCGGCGCAGCCTGCTCGGCGGCGGCCTCGACCTCCCGGACCCCGGCGCGGACGCGCGCTACCGCGCGTCGTTCGAACGCGTCCTCGCGATGACCAAAGCGCTCTACGACGCGGGCGTCACGTTGGTGGCCGGGACCGACGCGTGGGCGGGGCTCGCGCTGCACCGCGAGCTCGAGCTTTACGCGAGGGCGGGCATCCCGCCCGCCGAGGTCCTCGCGCTGGCGACGCTCGGCGCCGCGCGCGTCATGAAGCGCGACAAGGAGCTCGGGTCGATCGCCGTCGGCAAGGTCGCCGACCTGGCGATTTACGACGGAAAACCTGACGTCGACATGCGTGACATCGAGAAGACCGCGACCACCCTTCGCGGCGGCGTCGTCTACGCGTCGAAGGACGTCTTCGCGTCCGTCGGCATCGGCCCCTGAGCCGACGGCGCGCTACGGCGCGGTCGGAGGTGGCGGCGCAGGGACGCCCGCGACCCCATTCGGCACGCGGCGGACGGACACGCTCCCCTCCCCCGCGCCGCTGGCGATGCTGCCGATGAGCACGTCGTCGGCGCGAATGGCGCCGGTGCCGCGGACGAGGCCCGATGCGTCGAGCGAGAAGGTCGTCGCGAAGCGCGTGTTGCGGAGCGTCACCTGCGGCGACGGCACGTCCACGTCCACCGGCAGGTTCACGTACGACGCCGTCCCGTCGCCCACGTCCTCTGCGCAGCCGTGCACCGTGAACGAGTACCCTGTCGGCAGCGAAGGGTCAGGCACGTAGTCGGGGAACTCCTCCACCGTCCCGGCGCGCTCGGACGGAACGACGCACGCGGGCACCGGCAAGAGCCGGCACGCCTCCGTCGGCTTGCACGGCGTCGGGCAGCGCGACGGGTCGCGGTTTCGCTTCGCCCGCGTGAACTGACCGAGGATCTCGCCCGTCGGCAGCGCCTGAAGCTGCACGAAGAGCTGCACCTGCGTGGAGATCGGCCTGCGCACATCCATCAGGTAAAAATACGTGCCGCCCGTCACGACGTTCGACGGTTTGGTGCACGAGAGCTTCACGTCGAAGCCGAAGACGAGCTTGCGGCGCGCATGCGTGTCGGCGCCGCCGATCTCGCGGAGGCCGGGCTCGACGAGGAGGACGAGGCGCGGCGTGATCGGCAGCGGGGTCTTCGGCGTGATGCGAACCGTTCGTGCGTCGGGCAGAAGCTCCAAGGTGCCCCCCTTGTCGCCGTCGTCGGGATCGTGCGTGAAGAGCGTCGACAGCGGCATGGGAGGGTCGGCCTCGTCGCTCAGGTGTCCGTCGATGTCGACGAGGTCGCGCGCGAGCTCGAGCTTGAGCGACGCGAGCTCGATGGGCTTGCTGAACTCGACGAGGACGGGCGCTGCCGGATCGCCGAGCAGCCCGCCGACCGCCTGGGGCAGCCTCGGCTCCGGCGGCGCGTCGAATTGCGCGCACGCCGCCAGCGAGGCGCACGCAAAAACGAGGAGGGAGCAGTGGCGAGCGCGCATGTCGGCCTCTCAGAAGGTGAAGGTGGTCCGCCCCTGAACGAGGACGCTGCGGACGGCGTATCCGTCGACGTCTTGGAGCGCGCTGCCTGGGAAGAGCACGGCCCCCTCGAGGTCCACGATGAAGTGCTCGAAGACGCGGTACTGGATTCGGCCGTCGAGCTCCGTGCCGTAGAAGCGCCCAGGCTTTCCACCCGCGAAGTTTACAAGGTAATCCTCAAGCCGCGCCCCCTGGCGCGCTTGCAGCGACTGGATGGGGCTGATGAGCGGCGTCGCCGTCCACGCGATGAGCGCGCCCGCGCGAAAGAGCCAGCCGTCCCATGGCCGCAGGTCGAGCTGCGGAAAGAGCGCGAGCGCGTTGGTCATCGCGCCGCGCGTGTCGATGGCCTCGGCGGGAAAGCTCGTCGCGCCGAGCCGCTTCAAGAGCTCGACGCCGGCGAGCGACGACCGCGCCGACTGGAAGCGCAGCGCGTGCTTGAACATGAGGAGTCCGACGTTCGTGTCCTCCGCGAACGTGAACTGCGTCAGCGGGGCGCGGGGCGCCGGGTTGTCGCTCCCCGACGCGAAATCACCCTCGAGATACGCTGTAAACAGCGACCTGTCGTAGCGAACGACGGCGCGCGCGCCGGCCTGCCGCACGGTCTGGTCGACGGTCGGGTCGCTCGTGATCGTGCGGTACGCCTCGCTCACCTCGCGCGTGCTGCCGAGGACGAGCGCCGCGTCGAAGCCCGCCTGGAAGTCGCCGAAGCGCGACATCGCCCGCAAGCCGATGCTGTCGATCGCGGTGCCGTACTGCCGGTCGAATCGGTAGACGTAGTAGCCAGAGAAGCGCAGCTCCCGCCCCAGCGGGTGGCGCGGCACGAGCCAACGAAAACCGCCGGTCACCTGGTGCACCGCCTGGCGGAACGAGCTCGGGGAATCGGTGACGATGCGATCGTACGTCGCGCCGACGATGAGCCCCTCCGTCGCCGAGCGGTCGCGCAGAGCCTCCGGCTTCAGCGCCTCGAGCGGCTTGGTGGCGAAGAGGACGCGATCGGTCACGTTGCCGGTGCGCGCCACGCCGAAGCGGTTCGCGCGCCCTTCGCCATCCGACGACTGCACGCCCATCCCGTCGCTCGTCGACTGCCGCCCGACGCGAAGGAGGCCGAACGGGAGGGAGATTTCGCCGTAAGCCTTGCGGATGAACAGCGGCGTCGCCGGGCAGAGCGTGTAGCCATACGACTGCGGCGAGAGCGGGTCGCCCCCCTTGAGGCCGATGCACGCGGTCGCGAGGTTCGGGTTCTTCGCCGTCACGTTCGCGCCGCTGTTCGGCGACGGCGACGAGCCGAGCGAACCATTGTCCCCCCAGAGGACGCCGTCGAGCGCGTCCACCGACACGATCACGCGGACGCGATCCTCCCAGTCGACGGCGCCGTCGAGCCGCAGGCGCTGATCGATCCAGCCGACGCCGCGCGCGTTCTCGTCCGCGAGGGCGATCGGGTTCACGAGGAGCGCCTGCGTCCGGTACTCGGCCGCGCCACGAAACCCGTAGTCGCCGAGCTGCGCCCGCGCCGGCGCCGCCTTGGGATCGGCGTCGGCCCACGGCTCGGCGGCGCCCGACGGCCCAGCCGCGAGGAGAACGGAGATGCCGGCGGCGCGTCCGAGCGACGTGTACACATTGCGCATCGAGTCTTGTCCCCGTGAGAAGCGGGTTCATAGCGCCTTGGTCGTGTGCGCGCCGTAACAATTTACACTGTAAGTTACAAAGGCTACCTTTTGTCCATGCCCCGAAAGTCCAAGCGTGAGCCGCTCTCGCGCGATCGGATCGTCACCGCCGCGCTCTCCCTCATCGACGCCGCGGGGCTCGATGCGTTCACCACGCGCGCGCTCGGCAAGAAGCTGGGCTGCGAGGCGATGGCCATCTACAACCACTTCCCGAGCAAGGACGCCGTCCTCGACGCCGTCGCGGACCGGTTGATGGGCAAGACGACGATGCCCGCCGACGGCACCTGGCGCGAGCGGGCGCGCGGCCTCGCGCAGTCTTACCGGGCGCTGGCGCGGGTGCACCCGCACGCCTTCCCGCTGCTGGCGACACGGCGGGGAACCCTTCCCAGCGCGTACGAAACGTATGATCGCGTCTTCGCCGCAACGATGGACGAAGGGCTCGACGCGTTCTCGGTCGCCTGCATGTTCCGCGCGCTCGCGCAGTACTGCACCGGCACGGCGCTCTACGAGATCAACACCACCGCCCACTATGCCGAAGGAAGCGCCGACGAGCTGCCGCTCGAGATCGCGACCGTCTTCCCCTCACTCGCGAAAGTCTCGGTGTATTTCACGCCGACCCACTTCGACGCGCTCTTCCACTTCGGTCTCGAGTCCATGCTCGACGGCTTCGAGCGCACGCTCCTCCGCAAAGCCGCCGAACAGGGTTGAGGATATTTTTGACTTGGGGACCTTGTTTACAACGTAAACACGTGTCACAGAGTCGCGCGGCGCGGAAACAAGGAGCCTGCGTGATGGCCATGAACCCTACCTTCGACCCGACTTCCCCCGTCGTGCCGACCACGAACCGGATGCTGCGCATGCCGGACTTCGAGCTCGGCGACCACATGACGGAGGAGCAGCGCGACTACCTCGACACGTACGGCTTCGTTCGCTTCAAGCGCTTCGCGAGCCCGGAGCGCGTGCGGGAGCTCGCGGCGGAGGTCGAGGAAATCGATCGGCGTCTCGTGGCTGAGGGGCGTACGCACGTGAACGGCGTTCCGCTGATGCTCGGCGCGCGACCGGACGGGACGCGCTTCGTCCAGCGCATGGTGTTCGCGTCGCTGTTCGGGCCGCGCCTGCACGACTTCCTACAAGATCCCCGCTTCAAGGCGATCACCGACGTCGCCGGCCCTGGCTACCGCATCGGCGAGCGGGAGCGCGACGGGCTCGTCATCAACCACTACCGACGCGAGGCCGGCTCTGCGTACAAGAGGCTCGGCTGGCACACCGACAGCCTGCGCGACATTTTTTACCTCGAGAAGCCGCGGCGTTACCTGAACGTGGGCTTTTACCTCGACGACTCGCCGCTCACCAAGGGCGGCGTCCGCGTCCTCCCCTTCTCGCACGACCAGGGCGTGTGGTCGATGCTGACGCGGAAGCTGCACTTCATGGAGCACGCGCCGGACCCGGCCGAGTTCGCGATCGAGGCGGAGGCGGGCGACCTCACGATCCACGACGGGCGTATCTGGCATCGGGTCGCCGAGGCGTCCGCGACCGGGGACGCAAGCCAGCGCCGCGTGATGTACGTTCCGCTCATGGACGGACCTTTGAAGGAGAAGCACGAGGGCAGCCCGACGCCCTTCTACTTCCGCCTGAAGCGCCTCGCGAAATTCTGATCCCCGTCCCAGAAAGACCCGCCATGAATCATCACCACGCGCCCACTTGGCCGCGCGCGACGCTCGCGTTCGCCCTCCTCTTTTTCGCGGCGACCCAGACGGGGTGCATCGCGGCCATGCTCACGAACGGCCAGATCGCTGCGACGCGCCGGGCGAGCGGAGCGTTCGGTACGCTCGGCGACTACGAGCTCGCGCGCGGCGCGGCGTCGGCGGGCCTCGTGCAGTTCGAGGGCATGCACCGGCTCGCGCCGAACAACGAAGACGCGCTCGTTCTGCTCACGCAGGGCTGGGCCGGGTACGGCTTCGCGTTCGCGGAGGACGACATGGAGGTCGCCGAGCTCGCCGGCAACGAGGATCTCGCCGCGTATCACAAGAAGCGCGCGCTCCACGCGTACGAGCGCGCGGTGTCGCACGGCCTCGAGCTGCTCGCGCTGCGCGATCGTGGGTTTTTGCCGGCGCGGCGCAACGCCGACACGCTGAAGGCCTGGCTCGCCGAGAATTTCTCGGCGAAGGACGACGCGGTCGGCCTCTTCTGGACGGGCTACGCGTGGCTCCTGCGCACGCAGCTGCAGCGCGACGTACCGGAGGTGGTGGCCGATCTCTTCGTCGGCATCTCGTTCATCGAGCGCAGCGTCGAGCTCGACCCCGAGTTTTTGCACTACTCCGGCACGGTGGCGCTCGGCGCGTACCACGCGCGCGCGCACTTCGCGGAGCTGAAGGACTCAAAGAGGCTCTTCGAGGAGGCGCTGGCCAAGACGCAGCACAAAGCGCTGGTCGTCCAGCTCACGTACGCCCGCACGTACGCGTGCGTCACGGTGGACCGCCCGCTCTACGAGTCGCTCGTCGGCGAGGTGCTCAAGGCCGACGACCCCGATCCCGAGCAGCGCCTGAACAACACGATCGCCCAAAGGCGGGCGAAGCGCCTGCTCGAGCGGCAGCGCATGATGGACTGCGGCTTCGACATGGCGGCGCCCGCGGCGGCGCCCGCAGCGTCCAAGCACTGAGGCAAGTTTAGACGGAGCCCACGGGACCGAGCCAAGCCTCGGCGAGGGCGAGCGTGCGCGCGTTCTCGGGGATACGCTCGAGGAAGCTCGCGCGGTACGCCGGGTCGCCGATGCGGGACGCCAGCGTGAGGACGCGCGCGCGCGCGGCGGCGATCTCCGCGCAGCCCTGGGCGTCGTG
>JAYVXL010000742.1:0-3738 GCA_043785185.1 Myxococcales bacterium | reverse complement strand
CGCGCGCGGTCGCCGCCTTCTACGGCCGGTTCCCGGTCCAGCGCCTGCTCGTCGTCGTGCGGCCCGTAGACGGCAACGGCGTCGGGTTCGGCACCGCGATGGGAAACGCCGGCGCGGCGGTCGCGATCGACGTCGGCGAGGCGTGCACGGCCGCGGACTACAAAGACGACTGGGTCCTCGTGCACGAGATGATCCACACCGCGCTGCCGGATCTCGACGGCCCGCACCACTGGCTCGAAGAGGGGCTGTCGACGTACGTGGAGCCGCTCGCGCGCGCGCGCGCCGGGCTCTACGCCGAAGCGGACGTGTGGAAGGACTGGGTCAAGGGCATGCCGAACGGCCTTCCGCGCGAGGGCGACCGCGGGCTCGACCTGACGCCCACCTGGGGCCGCACGTACTGGGGCGGCGCGCTCTTCTGCCTCTTGGCGGACGTCGAGATCCGCGCACGCACCGGCGGCAAGCGCGCGCTCGACGACGCGCTGCGCGCGATCGTCGCGCAAGGAAGCATCGCCGACGCATGGCCGATCGCGCGGGTCATCGAGGTCGGCGACGCCGCGACGGGCGTGCCGGTGCTGGCGGAGCTCTACGCCAAGATGGCGACGTCGGGCGCGCCTGTGCCGCTCGCGGAGGTGTGGAAGCGCCTCGGTGTCACGTCCACTTCCGCGGGCGGCGTGGCGCTGGACGACGCCGCGCCGCTCGCGAGCGTGCGACGCGCGATGACGATGCGGCGCGCCGAGTGACGCGCGCTCCGGCTCGCCCGCCGACTACGGGTTGAAGACCTCGCCCTCCTGGGGCTTCGGCTTCGGCTTCGGGGGCGGCGCATCGGTCTTCGCAACAGGCGGCGGCGGCGGCCTCGGGGGCGCGTCGGCCTTCGCGACCGGCGCGGGCTTGGGAGGCGGTGGTGGCGGCGGCGCGTCGGTCTTCGCAGCAGGCGGCGGCGGCTTCGGCGGCGGATCGTGCTTCACCGGCTTGGGCTTGTCCGCCTTCTCGGGCTTGTCGGGCTTGTCGGGCTTGTCGGCCTTGTCAGGTTTGTCGGCCGGCTTGTCCGCCTTCTCGGGCTTGTCCTCCTTGTGCTCGCGATGGCCACCGTCGCCGGTCGCGACGGCGCGTTGCATGTCGGCGACGAAGTCGTCGCACTCGCGGATCGACTTGCGCGCCTTCGTCGTCACGATGCCGAGCACCGTGAGGGACGCCGACAGCTCCTGCTTCACCTCGCTCGCCTTGCCGGGCCCCTGCCGCTGATACGTGTCCTGCACGTGCGGCTCGAGCGACTGACCGAGCCTGGCGAGCTCGTCCATCTTCGGCAGCATCGCGTTCAGCTTCTTCGCGCGCCCGAGCTCGCCGCCCGCCGTGTCCTCGATCGCGCGGAAGATCGACGCGTCGCTCTTGGCCCCCTTCTCGGCGACGACGTGCGCCTCGTCGACCGTCGCGTCCAGGCGCGTCACGCCGCCGTCGCGCGTGAGCGCCGCGACCTTCTCGTGCGTCGCCTGGATGATCGTGACGTCGGCCGCGTCGGGCGTGAGGTCGAGGATGTTGATGAGCGGCTTGCGCGTGGCTTTGCGATCGTCCGGCCACTGCGCGGCCCACACCTGAATGGCGTGCACGTCGCGGAAGTACGCGTCGTAGCGCGCCTCGCCGCTCATGTAGAGCTGCCCCTGCCCGACCCTCCCTTGCGGTGACAGCTCGCAGGCGACGCCGCCCGTCGCGAGCGCGCCCAGGAGGGCCGCAGCGACGACGCTTCTCAACGTGGAACGGATTTTTCGCGGAGCGGACACGGCGTTCTCCTCAATCCTCTTTTACCTGGCTCGACTTGGACTCGCTCACTTGGCGCAAACGATCGGCGTGGCGACGACCTCGTACGCCTTGCCCTTGGCGGCGAGGAACGCGACCACGCCGCGGCCTCCCTCCTGCACGGCCGCCTGCGCTTGCCCGGCGTTGACGCCGTCGGCGCTGACGACGAACGCGTCGCCGAGCGGCGCGCCATCGGTCGAGAGCGTCTGCGCGCGGACCTGGTGCGCGCTGACCGGACCCTCCGTCCAGGTGAAGAGGAAGCGCCCGCCGCCCACCGCCGCGAGCGACGGCGACATCGCGTGCTCGCCGAGACCGCCCGGCGGCGGGCGGAACGCGACCGCCTCGCGCGGCGACTGGCCCGGCGTGAACTTCACCCACCGCAGGCCCCACGGCTCTGCGGCGGAGGCGCGATCGGCCCACGCGATGAGGATCGACTCGCCGCTCGAGGCGATCGTCGGCGAGCCGACGACCGGGCCGAGGCCGGCCACGCGGAAGAGCGGGCCGCGCGGCGTCAGCGTCTTCTCGCCGAGCGCGGCGCCCATCCAAATCGCGCCCGCCTTGCGGAAGGCGATCGCGAAGCCCGCCTCGCCCTTCACCTCGATGGGGATGCCGCGGAGCGCCTCGACCGGCGCGTCGGCGTCGAGTGACCAAAGCTTCGAGAACGCGTCGCCGAGGTGCGTCGACCACACGAGGCTCGCGTCGGCGACGCCGACGTCGACCGGCCAGCGCCCAGGGATCGTGCGCCGGCCGACCATGACGTCGCCGCGCTTGTCGGCCTCGGCGACGACGCCGAGCTTGCCGCCGTTGACCTCGGGGACGACGCGCTTCAGCGCGTCCGCCGAATGAACGCGCGCGGAGGCGGCGACGGTGAGGGTGCTCGGATCGACCTCGACGGTCATCGCGTCCTTCGGCGTCGTCGCGAAGCCGAGGCCGATGCCCGAGGCGCTCGGCTGGACCTCGACGCCGGTGGGGACGAGCGCGCGCGGCGCGATCGTGTGCGACGCGCCGCCCAAGCTGCACGCGCGGGCGGACACGGGCGCGGGCGCGCCGCTGCTCGCGCTCATGCTCATGCTCATGCTCGCAGCAGGCGCGGTGGAGGTCGGATCGACGGCAGGGGAAGGCGCCGGCCTCGGATCGCCGCTCGGGGCGGTCGCGACCTTCTTGTCGTCGTCGCTCGCGCCGCGGCGCGCGCTCGTGACGATCACGACGAGGAGGAGCAGCAGCGCCGCGGCGCCGCCGACCATCGGCCAGAAATGCTTCGCGCGGGGCGGCGGCAGGACGACGCGGAGATCGTGGACTGATTTACTCGGCGCGAGCGGCGGCGGGGGGGCCGTCGGCGCCTCCCGCGAGCCGGGCGCCAGCCTCACGAACGGCTCCCCGGCCACGACCGCGGGCTGCGGCGGCGGCGGCGGCGCCGCGTCCTCTGCGAGCGGCGGCGTCGGCACCGGGAAACCGAGGAGCGTCCCCGAGCGCGCGCCGGGCTTCGGCGGGAACGTCGAGCTGACCCTGCGGACGCTGTCGGAGAGGATGATGGAGTCGGTCTCGCCCTCCGCGTCGCGGTCCTCGACGAGGATCGACTGGCTCAGCTCCTCGACCGGCACAGCCGGCTGCGGCGGCGTCGTCGACGGTTTCTTCGGCGGCGGCGGCGGCGGCGGCGACGTGACCTGCGCCGCGCCGTCGGCAGGCGGCGGCCGCGTGATCGCCTGCGGCGACTCACCGCCGGACGGCGCAGGCACGTTGATGGGCGGGCCTTGGCGCTCCGACGCGGGGCTGGCCGGCGTCGGCGTCGGCGCACCGTAGAGGATGAGCGTCTTGCTCTTCTTCACGTTCGCGCTCGCGGCCGGCGGCGGCGGCGGCTTGCTCGTCTTCGGCTTCATCGGCGGCGGCGCCGTCGCTTGCCGCGCCGGCCCCGTGCTGGTCGCGGGCGTCCCTGCGGCGGGCGGCGGC